>WLHM01000078.1 GCA_009702725.1 Actinomycetota bacterium
AGAGTCAAGTTGCAAGACGGCTGGGTCACCAATCGCACTTGACGACCAGATCAGCTTTTCGGCCGGTTGGCCGAACGGCGCTCCAGGTGTATTAGCGGGCCCAGGAACCAATGTCATCTTCCACGGCTTAGTCGGAGCAGTAAATTCTCCAACGCTGTAAGTTGTCTGGGCCAAATACTCATCAATAACTGTGGCCTCACCAACACCTAGGAACAGTGCGGCTCCCATCTCACCCACTGTGTTTTTCGCCTGGATCGTTGTCTCACCTTTGAAAGTTAGGTATGGAACACTCAAGTTGGCATCCGCAAGATCGATTACCACGGCGTTACTCCCTTGAACTTCGACGACGCTCCCCGCCGGAGCACTTACTTCACCATCTGAGCCAAATACGGTGTAGATCCAGGCACCTGATATCAGACCCGCTGCACCCACGATTAAACATAAAATACCAAGGAGCGCAATGACCAGTCGTTTGAGCACTAAGGCACCTGAACTCTGAGCTACCTAGCTCGCTGAGCGGTAAACCTGCCACCAACTCGTTCCAGAGCAATCGGCATCTCGAAAGTTTGGGTTAGTGTCTCACTCGTTATCGTCTGTTCAATTGGCCCCTGAGCGACCACCTGACCCTCTCGGAGCAAGAGTGCGTGGGTGAAACCCGGTGGGATTTCCTCGACATGGTGGGTTACGAGCACTTGCGCTGGAGCGTGTCGATCAAAAGCCAATATCGTCATTCGCTGAACCAAGTCTTCGCGGCCCCCTAGGTCCAATCCAGCCCCCGGCTCATCAAGTAGCAAGAGTTCTGGGTCAGACATCAGTGCTCTGGCTATCAAAGTTCGCTTGCGCTCACCTTCGGACAATGTGCCAAAAGTCCTGGTCGCAAGTGCCTCCAACCCCCAAGTCTTAATGAGCTGAGTACGGCGGTACTCGTCGATCAACTCATACTTCTCTCGCCACCTACCGGTCACCCCGTAAGCCCCAGTGAGCACGACATTCTCAACACTCTCTGTGGCTGGAAGGCTGTTCAACACGGCACTACTCGCCCAGCCAATCCGTGTTTTCAGATCCGCCAGATCAACCGCGCCAAGTTCTTCGCCCAGGAGGTGAACTTGGCCCGATGTCGGGAACAGCTGGGCAGCAGCGAGCTGCAAGAGGGTGGTTTTGCCAGCCCCATTAGGGCCAAGAAGCACCCACCTCTCGGTCGAATGGACCACCCAGTTCACATCGCTAAGCAGTAATTTTTGCCCACGTCTAACCGCTACCTGGCGGCAGGCGAATACCTCAGCCTGGTTGAAAATTTGCGCCACAACGCGACCTTAGTCGCCTTGGTTGTTTGACGTTGGTGCCACACGCGCTAGCGTTGGACCGACATGACTTCACAGACCCTGCTTCTAACGTTCAGCGGAACTGACCGGCCAGGAGTAACCAAGACCCTCTTCGCGACCCTGGCCGCGCACCCGGTCACCGTTCTTGATGTCGAGCAACTGGTGGTCCGTGGGCGTTTGGTGCTTTCTGCCCTGGTCAATGTCGAGACCAGCGGTTTCGATAGTGACGAAATTATGAGTCAAGTGGGGATAGACATTCGCGCGGCCGCAGCCGCACTTGATATGGACGTTACGACAGTACCCGGCGCCCTCGAAGACACCGTAAGAAGGCGCGGTCGCGTACACGTAACGATTCTTGGGGCGCCACTGCTTCCAAATGCGGTTTCCCGCATCGCCGAGGAGATCGCAAATCGCGGCGGCAATATCGATCGAATCCGCCGGATCGCCTCTTATCCGGTCACCGCGGTGGTGTTCGAGGCTTCAGGCGCCGAACTACAAGATTTACGCCGCGCCCTTGTTGTTGCCGCTGCGGAGGTGGGTGTCGACATCGCCGTACAGGAGTCTGGGCTTGATCGCCGCGGACAACATCTGGTGGTGATAGATGTTGACTCAACCCTTATCCAAAATGAAGTCATTGACCTCATCGCCGAACATGCTGGAGTTGGTGCGGAAGTTGCCCAAATCACGGCACTGGCGATGGCGGGCGATTTGGACTTTGTGACCGCGCTTCGAGCTCGAGTAGCTTTACTAAAAGGCCTGCCCGTTACTGTGCTTGACGAAGTCAGATCACGATTGAAGTTAACGCCCGGCGCGCGCACCCTTTGCCGCACTTTGAATACCCTGGGATACCGGGTTTGTCTGGTTTCTGGTGGCTTCGCGGAGGTAATAATGCCTCTCGCTGATGAGCTGGGCATCGATGACGTGCGAGCCAACCACCTTGGAGTTCGCGATGGATACTTAACCGGTGAAGTTGTTGGCGTAATCGTTGACCGCAAGGGCAAACAGGCCGCACTTGAGGAGTTCGCGGAGAAATACGAGATCCCAATGCGACGAACAATAGCGATTGGTGATGGTGCCAACGATGTTTTGATGCTCGAAGCTGCCGGACTTGGCGTTTCGTTCAACGGCAAAGCAGCAGCACGTGAAGCTGCCGACGCAGCACTTTCGGTGCCTTACCTTGATTCGGTGCTGTATCTACTGGGAATCACCAGGGAAGATATAGAAGGAGCCGATGCGCGAGCCGGTGTAGTCACGCCGGCACCCGTTATCGCCTAACTAGCCGCGCGGCACGCTAAAACTAGTAAGGAAGGCCGAGTCGGTCGCGATAGCAGCCCAATCAGCTACCTCAAATACGGAGACGCCGGATGTCGGGTACTTTTCCGCCAGCATTTGGTAGGAGCTTGACTCGCGATTCGAAGCGATCGTCGAAGCTGCATCTTCAAGCCCCGGATTATGGGCGATGATGACTAGGGCCGCAACCTCAATCGGGGTCTCTTGAATCACCGCCAAAATTGTTTGCGGTGAAGCTTCATAAAGCCGTGGCTCTGTTCGAGCTACTACCTCAATAATGCTTCGGTTGATCAGCGCCCAGGTTTCTTGTGCGCGCCTGGCCGATGACACCACCACGGATAGATTTAGATCCAACAGCCCCGAATTTGCCAGCCATTCACCGACCGCAGTGGCATCACGCACTCCCCGCTCGTTTAACGGGCGTTCGTGGTCATCGACACCAACCGGATATGCAGATTTGGCGTGTCTAATTAAGACGAGCTGCTTACTAGGCACCTTGTGAGTGCACCCCACCGTCGACGTGCACGATCTCCCCCGTTGTTGCCGGGAACCAGTCGGACATTAAAGCTACGCAAGCAAGCGCTGCCGGCTCAGGATCATCGAGATCCCAACTTAATGGTGCCCGCGAGCCCCAAACCCCCTCGAACTCTTCAAACCCTGGGATGCTCTTAGCTGCCATGGTGCGAATTGGGCCGGCCGCCACCAGGTTAACTCTGATGCCTTTCGGCCCGAGGTCACGGGCGAGATAACGGGAGGTACTTTCTAGTGCCGCTTTTGCCACCCCCATCCAGTCATACTTAGGCCAAGCCACCGCGGCATCGAAATCGAGCCCGACAATTGAACCTCCCGGACCCATCAGTGGCTCAGCTGCTACAGATAGTGACTTGAGCGAAAACGCGGATACTTGCAGTGCGGTCCCAGCATCTGCCCAGCTCGTGGCTAGAAAATTACCACCCAGCGCCGATTCGGGGGCAAACCCTATTGAATGCAATACACCGTCAATCCCATCAACGTGCTCGCGTACTCGACTTTCGAGAGCCGATAAATCATCGTCATTTGTAACGTCCAGTTCAATAACTGGTGGCAGTGACGGAAGTCGACCGGCTGAGCGTGTGGTAAGAGACATGACCCGTCCAAAAGATGTCAGGACAACGAACGCCCCCTGCTCTTGGGCTAAGCGGGCAACATGGAAGGCGATGGACTGGTCGGTCAAGACCCCGGTAATCAGTATGCGCTTACCTTGCAGTATCCCCATTTAAATTTGCTCCTGCTCTTTTTAGTGGCCCATGCCAAGTCCACCATCAATGGGAATCACAGCTCCAGTGATGTAACCGGCATCTTTCGAGGCTAAAAACTGCACTAGCGCTGCGACTTCGTCGGGTTGAGCATAACGTCCCAAGGGCACCGCACCAAGGATCGACGCCTTTCGTTCCTGGTCTAAATCAGCAGTCATGTCCGTTTCGACGAATCCAGGCGCAACCACATTAACGGTGATACCGCGCGATCCGACTTCACGAGCCAAGGAGCGCCCGGCTCCGATCAGGCCCGCCTTCGCTGCCGCGTAGTTCACCTGGCCTGCAGACCCCAGCATTGCCACAACCGATGAAATAAAGATGATGCGCCCATCACGAGCTTTAATCATGGCGCGTAAACCACGCCGCGAAATACGTATCGCTCCCGCCAAGTTGGTGTTGAGTACGTCATCAATATCCTGATCGCTCATTCGCATTAGCAAACCATCGCGAGTAATGCCAGCATTAGCCACGATGATCGACACTGAACCAAAATCCGCCTCAACCTTGGTAAATGCGGCATCAATCGAAGCCGGATCAGCAACATCCATCGCTACCGCGGCTAGACCCTCAGGGGCCTGACCGGATCGACAAGCAACCACGACCTCATGGCCAGCGGCCCGTAGCCGTAAAGCGATGGCGAGACCGATGCCTCGATTTCCACCGGTGACTAGAGCAATATCTTTCACGTTGATTCTCCATTCGAGTCCTTCGGAGCGCCTGATGGCACCTCTGCAGCTGATTGTTTCGGCTTGAGAAACACACTCAGAACGAAGATGCCAATAGGTAGATACGAAGCGATAGCTGATGAGAACAAACTCATGACACCGATGAACAAAAAATATCCGGCAATTATCCATCCGCGATAACGCGCTGCGCCCGAGAGATTGGCAGCCTCGGATCCCGGTAATAGTAAACGCGGATTGCGGGTCAAGTGACGTCCCATCAAGGTGCCCAGTGCACTAACACTTGCCATGAGAAGCCAGTAAAACAACGCTATGTCGGCTGTCGCCGAGGTGCTGAAGTCCGTGAACGATCCACTTAGTGCAAAGGTGTCGCCGTATAAGCTGCTAAACCAAGGCAACAGCACAATTGCTGCGAGCCAGGTGACGTTCAACCAAAATAGCGGGTTATCGTAACCTCGAATTTGACCAAATATTCGACTATGCAGCCGCCACATCACAGCGACCACATAGAAGGTGAATAGGAAAATCACTATTTGGCCTAGGTTCTTGGTGACCACCGTGTAGAGGGGCACGCCCGCAGGTGGACCTTGAATATTGATCAGCGGCAGGACCATCAAGGTAATGGCAACAGCAACCACGCCGTCACTAAATGCCATCAAGCGATCGACCTCGCGGCCAGTGCTCAGCGGATCACCCCGACGAACGCGCATTAGACATCCTCGAGCCGGTACCCGACTTTGATGGAAACCTGAAAGTGGTCGACCGCGCCATCCTTGACGTAACCGCGGACCTGGGTGATTTCAAACCAGTCGATGTGCTTCATCGTCTTGCCAGCCCTCTCGACCGCGGTGCTGACCGCTGCCTCGATGCTGTCAGGTGAGGTGCCAACAACTTCAGCCATGCCGAATGTGCGATTTCTCATGGTGTCGAACCTAACACCTACCAAACTGTCATTTTCTTGTGCCCCGGTAAGCGCGAGCCACCAATTGGCCTTACGGTGGCAACATGGGAGTTAGGGCCAAACGTGGGTAAAGACAAGGTACCGGATATCGAGGTTTTCACAATAACCGAGGCTCAGCGGCCCCTGAGTCAAGAACAGACCGGGCGCACTCGTCGTTATCTAATCTCAATGGGCATTCGTACCGCATGCGTCCTAGGGGCGATTATCGTGCCCGGCTGGCCCCGCTGGGTACTCCTTGCCGGTGCAGTAGTTCTACCTTACCTAGCCGTGGTGGTGGCAAATGCCGGGCGCGAAAATGATGAACCCGGAGAATTGGGTGTTGCGGAGCAAAGCCAGCCGGCCCTAACGCGGGCCGAGAATTCTGATTCCCGTCAGCCATAGGCTGGCACCATGCTCGCTTTACTCCGGACCCGCAGGTGGATTGCCTTTACTGCCCTCGTCTTGATCGCGATTGTTGCCTTCGGACTTTTAAGTCGTTGGCAATGGTATCGAGCAAACGAAAAACAAACCCAGCGCATCGCATTGGAAGAAGCTGCCGCCGCCAACCCAACCGATCTGACAGCGCTCGTCGCACGAGCCCCCGACTGGAAAAGTATTTCGGTAACCGGTACCTACGACCGGTCAACGCAGGTGGTGGTGCGCCAGCGACCCCAAGATGGGCGAAATGGGTTCTGGGTGCTAACTCCCTTAATGCTTGCTGA
>WLHM01000079.1 GCA_009702725.1 Actinomycetota bacterium
AAAACTCCATGCCGCAATTGGAATGGTGGATGACGAACCATTCCTTAGTCCCCAAGAGCTTGTATGAGATAACAAGTGATCTGATGGCATCGTCACTCGCGCGCCCTCCAGCATTTCGAATTACATGCGCATCGCCCTCCGCTAGCCCCGCATACTTCGCCGGATCGAGCCGGGCATCCATGCATGTCAGAATTGCAAATCCTCTAGCAGGAGGAAGGGATAGTTGAGACTTTTCCCCGAAACCTGCGGCGTAAGCTTCGTTAGCAGTTAGAACTTCTTCTAGAACCGACATGCAGAGACCTTTCAATTCGGGAGATTTATTTTTCACGCTGGTGCGTAACGCACACGATAGGAGAAATGAAATATCAATCACCAAGCCTAGATACACCTGCACAAACTTTGCAGAAGCCATAAGTTCTGGTCAGAGTTCGAGGTGAAAGATGTTGATCGTGCGACAGCGCGAACATCGGCATGTTCACCTCCGTTTGCTGGCGTCATGAGGTCAATTCTCTGGGCTTTATGTACCATTAACCACGAAATATTTGCCGGAACACGGTTGTACTAGTGAAAGGGTTGTGTCCCACGTGCGATCGAGACTTGTGCTGATTCGCCCCCTGGCAACCCTGGTCTCGATCGTCGTCCCAATACTTTTGGTCACCTCGACCCAGCCAGTTAAGGCAGCCAGCGGAAACCTAGTCTTCGCGACATTCAATGTTTGTAAAGTAGCTTGCGCCGCACCGGCTCCATCATGGGATATCAGAAGAGATCGAGTGGCACGCGTGATTAGCGAATCCGGAGCCGACGTAGTAGGGCTGCAGGAGGCAACTAACAATCCCACCACCACGGCTAAAACCCAAGTAGCAGATATTCAAACATTGGTGGCTCCCGCCGGCTACGTTTCGCCATTCTTCACAGTCGATTCGAATGAATGCCGCAGGCCGCGTGATGCCCAAGGTGAGCTCACCGGTCCCTCTCCGTGCGATAACTCCGCAGCCTTGCTCTTTCGCGCCGCAACTGTTGAGCAGGTCACCACGCCTACTGGTCTTCCATCCGCCGGTATCGTTCAGGTGGGGGCGATCGCACCGGGTATCGATGCGGTATCGGCAGCAAGGTCGGTTGCCTGGGCCTACCTCCAAGGTAAGAATGGCGCTGGGCCATTTCTGGCAATCTCTTTGCACCTAGATTCAAATAAAGACGTCATTGCCGAAAGCTCGCGCATAGCGGTAGGCCAAGCACTCGGTGGTTGGGTGAATTGGATGAACAGCATTCAGGGCATGGGTGGTACCCCTGCGATTTTGATGGCAGACCTCAACTCATATGCGAAGCGGCAACCAAACGGTGTTCAAATGGCACTAACTAGCGCGGGGTGGGTTGACGCCCACTCGGCACGATTGCGTCGCAATATTCAGTACTCAACGATCAATTACAACCCACGCCTGGGGGAAGGCTCCCAGGGGTTCCCCGCAGCGCCGTATAAGTTTCAAAAGACCAAGAAAAATCCAAAAGGCGAAGCAACTCGAATCGACTACATCATGGGTTACGGCACCGGGTTAAGGGTGATTGACTACGAGGTAGTCGTCTATTTAACCGGCAAGGCGTTCAACACTGATTACCAAGCATCTGATCATCAAATGGTCAAAGCGACCTTCGCTTTTCCCTGAATTGCTAGTGGTTCGTAGTCATCTTCGAGCTATTACGGCATGGTGCATGTTTCAGGAAAAGTGCACCCAACTCACCCGACTTTGATAACCTCGACGGGTGCGGAGGATAGGACTTTTAGCGTTAGCTGGAGTCCTCCTTGTCGGGTGCGGCACTGTCATTCAAGCCGAGCGACAGGACACAACGTTGATGTACCAGACGCTCCGCGAGGACAAAATCATCAATGCAGACATCTGGGACAGCCAGCCCAAAATGCTCGCGGCAGGTTTGGGATTCACAAATATCATCGGTGTGCCTGGCCTGAGCACCGACAACCTCGCCCTGAGCCGGACTTTGACTCGCCTGGCCGGAGGTGCCTGGAATACGGTGTCCTGTTCACCTGACCAGACCGCTACTTTGGTGAGTTACACCTCGGCTGGGACCCCGGACGGCGTAGCGAAATCGTATGGCCAGGAGGTTTACTACTCCGACGGATTACCGATCGAGTTCAGTTGGCCGATGCTTCCCAGCACTCTGGACGCTACCGACTTTAGAGTGAATCTGAATAACGGGCAGGCCGTGACCCCACAGGTTGCCTCGATCTATCCGAATATGGAGTACAACGAGCGGTCGGTAGCGGTGATCTTCGGCCACTTCGGCAACCGTTTTTCTTCGAGTCAGCCTGGTGCGATCTACCCAACCTCCATCGAGGTTGTCTTGGATGAGACCCCGTTGCAGTTGGTCGGTCCCGGCCTGCAGATTGTCAGCGCCGTTGGCCTCAAAGCTGATGCTCCCGGATCTCCGTATACGGATCCAGATGTGGAGCCGGCCAAGCGCGGCGGCCCCAAACTTGTTGGGGCAAAACTCACGCGAATGTCTACCGACGGTGACACTGCTCCTAAAGACTTCCAACAGCACCTGCCCAACGATGGTGTTGCCCTATACGGAGATCAGGCGCAATACAGGTTGCGGACCTACACGAGTGGGGGGATGACTGCGGATGGTGTCCGCGGACTGTTCCCCACCGACTTCGCTCGGTTCTTCCGACTCCAGGCAACGACGAGCGCCGGGGACACAGTGCTTTTGACCGAGACCGGAAAGGACTACCTCATCGACGGCAAGAAGCTCCGCGTCGTGGGGCTGGCTGACCTCGGCAAGAAACAAGAAACCTACAACGACTGTTACGTTGAGGACAAGGACAACTACATCGACATCATTTTGTCCGGTGAGGTAGAGGCCGTCAGCAAGATCACCACCGTCGAAATTCCCTCGACCGGTGCGTACTCCCCCGTCTACAACCCTGGCGGACCTGGAAACGATCCTGCACCGAACGTCCGATACTCGGCCCCGAGCCCGCCCATCTCACAAAAAGTGACAATTGCCCTCGAAGATCCACTAACAGTCACCTACCCCGACGGTGCTTCAGCTAGGTGACATCTACCCGCACCAGTTGACCCTCGGCGCATTGGGCAATCAGTAGTGCATCGTGTTTGCTGATTACTGGGGCAGACGCCTAAACACCGGCCGCGGCAAAGTCTTCAGCGCGGTCATGACGAAGCGCAGCGGCCCCGGAGCATAAACAGTGTTCTTGCCTTTTCGTAACCCGGCCACAACAATCTTCGCCACCACTTCTGGGTCGGTCGTCATCGGTGCTTCTGGCATACCGGTTGTCATCTTCGTACGCACCATGCCCGGGCGGACAACAAGAACATTGGCGCCCGATCCATGCAATGCGTCGCCGAGGCCTTGTGCGAAGGCATCAAGACCAGCTTTCGTGGACCCATAAATAAAATTGGATCGCCGTGCGCGATCACCTGCAACACTTGAGAAGACTACGAGTGACCCATGGCCTTGACTCTTCAATCGTGCTGCAACTCTTAAGCCCACGCTCACCGCGCCGGTGTAGTTGGTGGTAGCTACCTCCACCGCGAGATCGGGATTCGCCTCACCTTCGTCTTGGCTACCAAGAACCCCGAAAGCAAGTAGAACAATGTCAATATCCCCGGCATCGAAAACCTGATTAATAAGCACCGCGTGCTCCGTGGTGTTCTTGGCCTCAAAATCAATCGCTGAAACACCTTGAATACCCGCACCGGTTAGCGCAGCGATTGCTGCATCGCGCGCGGGTGACGGCCTCCCCGCTAACACCACTCGCCTAAGGCGACTACGCGGCAAAGCCCGCACCGTGGCCAGAGCAATCTCGCTTGTCCCCCCTAGGACAAGTACCGACTGCGGATCACCGAGTGCATCGTTCACAGAGACAACCTCCTGGCTAGGTCTGACTTGAAAATACCTTTGGGGTCCATTTGATCGCGGGTGCGCTGCCACTTCGTTAGGAGCGGATAGGTGCGTGCGAACATTTCTGGCGACTGCCTTGAGTCTTTGGCAAGGTAGAGCCGTCCGCCTGAATTGGCAACTAACTCATCCAATTCATCCAAAGCCGCCGCGAGCCCCGGGATGCCTGCAGGAACATCAGCGGCCAAAGTCCAGCCAGCCTGCGGAAAGGAAAGTGGAGCTGGGTTGGCAGCACCAAATCGCTTTAACACGGTCAGGAAACTAGGTGCACCTACGCTTTGCAGTTTGCGAAGCGCAGCGCCAATAACTTCGCCGGCCTTGTCTGGCACCACGAATTGATATTGGACAAATCCTGCGGGGCCGTAAACCCGATTCCAGTCTTGGACGAAATCAAGGGGATGGAAAAACTCTGAAATTGGTTGCAGCGCGCCTTGCTCCCGTTTCGGGGCTTTGCGAAACCAGGCTTCATTGAAAGCCCGCACGGTAAATTTATTGAGGAGTCCACTGGGTATAAACCCGGGTGCTTTCGCCAATGGCTTCGGACTGTAAGCGAGCGCTGTTGCGCGCTTATCTGCAGGCAACTGATCGGCCGTTGCGTGATCACCGCTGGTAATTACCCCGCGTCCTGATGCAGAGACACTGTCGATCCACGCCACGCTATAGCGGTATTGCGAATCGCTTTCGATCATTCGCGCCATCACTGCGTCCAGGTCTGTGCAGCGCTCAGTATCGACACTTATTAGGGAGCTAGAAATTGGTATCATCTTGAAAGTTGCCTCGGTCATAACTCCGGTTAAACCCATACCGCCAACCGTGGCCCAAAATTGCTCCTGTGATTGCGGATCATCTGGCTTGAGCTCACGTAAGGCACCGAGACCGTCAACGAGTTTTATCTCCTGCATGTGACTGCCAAAGCTGCCCTCTACGTGGTGGTTCTTGCCGTGCACATCAGCTGCGATGGCGCCACCAATTGTCACCATTCGGGTTCCTGGCGTCACCGGCACGAAGAACCCAGCGGGCACAGTGGCAAGTAAGAGTTCGTGGAGGCTCACGCCCGCGCCGACCGTGACGGTGCCGGTATTCGCGTCCAAGGAGATTGATGACATTTGCTCGAGGTCAATTACCGATGCCCCGCCACTTTGGGCCGCATCACCATATGAGCGGCCAAGCCCACGGGCTAATATTCCTCTCGGCCCGGATTCTTCGATGCACTTTTGCACTTCTTCGACGGTGCGAACCTGCACGACTTTCGCCAGGGAAGGGGCGGTACGCCCCCACCCGGTTAGGAGTTGTTCGTCGTCAGCAAGTCGTAGCGGTGATTGTTGTGACATTAGGCGCCCACTGCTCCTAAACCGAACAGCAACAACCATACGGCGCTGATCACTAACAGTGCCTTATCGCGCAGCACCGCGTCCTCGGGGGCCTCTGCTTTACCGCGATCAATAGCCACGCCATATCTCAATATGGCAAGTACGAACGGCAGCACACTCCACTGCGCCCACGGCAGGGTCGACGGAGCCTGACCAACCTCGAAGGCCCATAGGCAGTAGGCAACTATCGTGACTGCTGCTGACACACCCAAGACGAAACGCAGATAGCCCAATGAATAGCCATCAAGGCTGCGGCGCTTTGGTGTATCCGTGCCAGTGGCCTGATTCAGCGATCGCTCGAGTTCACTGAACCTTTTGCCCGCGGCCATAAAGAGTGATCCGAAGCCGGCAACTATCAAGAACCATTGTGAGATCGGCAGGTTTGATGCGACGCCGCCAGCAATTGCCCGAAGCAGAAAACCCATAGCAATGAGTACGAGTTCAATAACCGGCTCTTGCTTTAAGATCAGAGAATACGAAAGAGTGAAAATGAAATAGATTGCAACAACGCCAGCTAGTTCTGGCCTTATCCACCAAGACAAGGCCAGCGCCACAAGTGCGAGCGCGATTGCGAACGCTGCCGCGACACTCGGCTTTAGGTCTCCCGCGGCAATCGGGCGATTGCACTTCGTTGGATGGTTGCGATCAGCATCAACGTCACGAATATCGTTTATTAAATATGTCGAACTCGATATGAGGCAGAATGCGACAAATGCCCAAAGGGTCGGCACCAACACCGATGGCTCGAAAAGTGAACCAGCCGCCAATGGAGCGGCAAGTACAAGAACATTCTTTAACCATTGCCTCGGCCGCATTGCTGACGCGAGTGCAACGGGAAGTGGCCGTCCTTCACGCATCGCGTTCAACACTCGCTCCCGGCTCTGAATCGCCGACAATGCGAGC
>WLHM01000008.1 GCA_009702725.1 Actinomycetota bacterium
ATCTTCCTCAATGACGGCTCAACCGATGGCACCGCTGACGCCGTGCGCCGCGGCGGCGGGCGCGGCCGCTGTATGAAAACATATTCACGTCGCGGAGGTAGATTGCTCACGATAGGTTTCTCCAGTGCCACAGCTAAAACGCAATCTTGGGGTTATCGGCGCAATCGCAATCTCGTTGGCCGCCATGGGGCCAACTATGTCGGTCAGCCTTAACCCTCAAGCTATTGCCCAACAGGTAAATTCAGCGGTACCAACAGCACTCTTACTCGCAGTGATACCGCTTGGCCTAATCGCCGGATCCTTTGTCTTACTTACGAAGAGGAGCGCCAGCGCAGGGTCGGTGTTCGGACTCGTTCGAGCAGAGATCGGGCCTCGATCGGGCACGGCGGCGGGCGTTTGGTTGGTGGCTGCCTACATCGCAGGTGTCGCGGTTACGGCACTATCCTTTGGGATTTTCTCTGCAACGCTACTGTCGGGGCTGGGTTGGGTTTCAAGCCCGCAGTGGCTACCAATCCTGCTCGCCTTAATTGTGCTTCCCATCACCACATACTTGGCCGGGCGCACGATGCGCGCACTAGGCCATGCATTGTTGATCCTCGAGGGCCTGACTATGACAACAATCCTTGTTGTCGCAGTCATAACTTTAGTAAGACTAATCACTACCGGTGGACCCCAAGGTCAATACGTTGAGTGGTCAGCATTTCGACTCGATGGCGTCACTGCCGGTGCACTTGCCCTCGCACTAACCTTCGCCCTTCTTTCAAGCGCGGGATTTGAGGGCGCCGCTGCCGTCGGCGAAGAAACCCGCAACCCGCGCAAGGCAATCCCCCTAGCGCTGATCTGGACCATCGTCCTGACAAGTGCTTTCTTCATCTTTATAACCACCATCGCGGTCTGGGCCTTTGGCACAGCCCCGAATCAGATGCAGAAATTCGTGGCTAGCGGCTCTTTGCCTGCCGATATTGCAAATATCTATGTCAGCGCCGGCATCGGTGACTTCATCACATTAGGAGGTGCCATCTCATCTTTTGCATGCATGATCGCACTACAGGTGGCAGGTGGTCGAATCATCTACGCCTTCGCCCGCGACGGCATCGTTCCATCGCGTCTCCAAGTTCTGTCGCCTCGAGACACACCGGTAGTTGCCAGCATGGTGGTTGGCGCCATCGCGATCATTCTCGTAATCTTCGCGATACTAGTCACCGGTGCCCAAGCTTTCTCGGCCTTTGAACTCACCAGCGACCTAGCTGGCGTGGTGTTCATCGGCGCCTATGTTGCCGCTTGCGCCGCAGCGGCAATCGTGCTTTGGCGCCAAGAGCGCGGCCGCGCGTGGGCACTACTGCCGGTCACCGGGATTTTGGTGTTGATAATCATCTTGGCCCTTCAGGTATTCCCGCTGGCCACCGGATGGGAGTTGATCGCGCCACTGCTCGGGCTGGCAGTGCTACTTGGTGGCGGAATTTTCGGATTCTTGCGGGGTCATCGAGCAAACGCCTAGGAACCATTATCTGTAGGGGCACCGAATATCTGCACACCTTCGGCCCGCTGAACTGATAGTTGAACGTCCGGGCCCACCACACAGGAGATCACGTGACCGCCCGCGGTTCGGTCTGCGGTCAGCCCGTGTAGATGGAGCCCTGGTGCACCCGTGCCGGCAAGATCATTACCCGTGCGAAATCCCACCAGCACAGCAACGCGCTGGCCTAACGGAAATAGGGTTTGCGCTGCAACCACCTGGCCTAGCGGTGAATAAGGTGCTTTTTGCGCCGGCACACTTCTAGTAACTAAGTCGGTGAAGGTGCCGCGCACCCTAACCGCGACCATGCCGTCATCACTACCCGCCAAGGCATTAACCAAAGTGACCAAATTTGCACAGGTGGTGCCCGGAGCCACCGGCCCCGAACTTTCGGCCCGGAACTTAACCGCCTCAAAAAATGGCGTGGTGCGCGAGGTATCGACAATCTGCGGTACCCCGTCGGTGCCAACCCGATATACAGAGCCACCAATCATGATTAACTCGCCGTCAAGGTTGTCGAAGGTGCCCAGCCCCAGAGTTTGTCCGCTCAGCGCCGAATTAATGGGCAACAGCCCGTCATAATTGGGCGAAGTCAAGTATGTGTAGGTGCCGATTTGAGCGACCCAAGGTTTGTCGCCGGCCTGCGCCACGGCGATCGGCCCGGCGACAGCAATCAGCGTCGCCGCCCCCAGCGCCATCCACAAACTCAAGTGCTTCTTCATGAGTAGCTTCCTCCGATTAAAGGCTGGATCCCAAAAAGCCTGGCCACAGTCTGCCGCATGAGCCGGTGACACAATCATGGCATGGCCAACTTCGAGATTGACGACGTCTTAGATTCGCGCCTTGCCGATTACGTTTCCCTAACCGATGTCACTCTGCGTTCACGGCATGAGCCGGATATGGGTATCTACATTGCAGAGAGCGCATACATTATTCGTCGGGCCCTTGAAGTGGGCCACCGACCACGCTCAATCCTGATGGACCGGCGCTGGCTCAATGACATGCAAGATGTTATAGCCACTATTGATGAGAACATTCCCGTGCTGGTCGGTGAGCCCGAACTCCTCGAAGCAGTAACCGGCTTCCATGTCCACCGTGGCGCCTTGGCCGCAATGCACCGACCAACCTTGCCAACAGTTAGTGAGGTAACTAGTCAGGCCCGCCGCATCGTTATCCTCGAGGATCTCGTAAATCACACCAACGTCGGTGCCATCTTCAGATCCGCGGCCGCCCTCGGCATTGATGCCGTACTTATTACCCCCAGATGCGCCGACCCCCTCTATCGGCGGAGCGTGCGCGTTTCAATGGGCACCGTCTTTCAGATCCCGTGGACCAGGATCGAGGATTGGCCAACTGGCCTAGACCAACTGCGAAGTAGCGGTTTCACAATCGCGGCAATCTCGCCCTCGGGCCATGACAATGTTGACCTTCGCCAGTTGGCGCAGGGCCCACCCGAGCGCATCGCCTTGGTATTCGGTACCGAAGGTGGTGGGCTAACTAAGCACGCATCGGTCGAAGCTGATATCTCTGTTCGAATTCCCATGCAAGGCGGCGTCGATTCACTAAATGTTGCCGCGGCATCCGCGGTAGTTTTCTGGGCCCTCAATTCCAACTAGTTTCTGCCCGACGCGATCAAAAACAAATTACCTAAGTAGTTGCACTCACGCCACATTTGATCTCAACCGTGAAGTGAGAGAACTAATAGCTATTTGACTTTAGCGGGGAAGAGCAAGTCATTCAGTTGTCGGGCAAACAACTTGCCCCAGGCCGAGAGCGGTCAAGGGCCAGCAACAGGTTTTGAACACCCCAACTAGTGGTAGGGAAGGTTCCTAATCTTCACTACCCTCAAAGCAATATATGCAGTTGCTTGCTGTCGCAGAGGGGTTTAGGGTGTCGCCGATACCGGACACACCGGTCCGTACCGGGCCAACACCGAGTGCTAGCCGATTAGTTGGTGCTGAACTTACCGGGATAGCAATATCAATACTGGGCATCTAGTGCTCCGTCCTTCTCGTTGTGATCTATTAATTCGTTGGTAGGTGTGAACTTCTTCGTTGAGCGGTGAGGTACTACTCGTCATTACCCTCAAAGCAAACACAACTGCATAACGACATACTCGCATGGGTGGAGGGGTTTAAGGTGCAGCAGATACTGCCCGCACCGGGGCGTACCCAACCAACACCGAGTGCCAGCCGATCAGTTGGTACTGAACTTACCGGAATAGCAACATCAATACTGGGCATCTAGTGCTCCAATTGCTGGACGGGCCAATACCCGAGCGGGCACCTACTTGCACGGTACGTCACAAACCGCCATTCACCTAGGGTTCGATGCAACTTTCTCCCTTCTCCCCCTATGAATTCGTATTGGTGAGGGGTGGAAAGGTAGCGGCACTCAATTCATAAATATCTTCCGGCCCGTCTATTTCATCTAGCTGCTGCCCCACGAGATTGAAGCCAAATGACTCAATTAGTTTCACCGAAGCTACATTCGTTGGGCTGACCGTATATCGCAGCATCGAGACTTCTGGTCGCTCAACAGCCCACGACCACATCCCTACAAGTGCTTCACGGCCATAACCCTGCCTTTGAAAACTCGGGTGTATACCTAATCCGATTTCAACCATGCCAGCATCATCAGGTGGGCCATGGAAGCTAGTGCTACCAATAATTTCTCGAGTTTCCTTTAAAACGATCCAACGCACGAACCAAATATTTACCCCAGGGTCTGCTTTGACTTGCGGCACCCGCCAATGTAAGGGCCCACTGTCATCCATCAACACCCGATGCGGGTTACTGAAAGACTTGCCTTCGTAGATTCGAAGTCCATTCGGGAACTCGAAGAGTTCGATCATCTCATCCGCAGATAGCGGGTGAAGTTCAATTCGCACACCCCAATAATGCCAGTTGGCATCGCGTGTAGCCTCCGCCTATGTCTTCCGTTGCGGTATCGGGCAAGGCGTCTAGGCGGCTCCACCGGGCTTGGCTGGTAGCCGGCGTTACCTTCTTAGTGCTCCTAGCTTCCGCTGCCTTTCGCTCCTCGGTGGGCCTGCTCATCGTCCCGTTCGAAGAGGATTTCGGCTGGTCGCGTTCAGCGATCTCACTCGCCGTTTCGGTGAACCTGGTCTTCTATGGGGTAACCGCACCATTTGCCGCAGCACTAATGGAGCGCTTCGGGATTCGAAATATTGCCGCACTCGCCCTTTCCTTAATAGCTCTTGGTACCGGACTCACGCTTGTCATGAACGCAGCCTGGCAACTTGTGTTGCTTTGGGGAGTAATAGTTGGGTTAGGCACCGGCTCCACCGCACTTGTATTTGGCGCTTTAGTTGCCAACCGTTGGTTCACAAAAAATCGCGGACTGGTGATGGGTATTCTCGGCGCCGCGTGGGCGACTGGATCCCTTGTTTTTCTGCCGCTGCTGTCGAACATCATCAACAACTTCGGGTGGCGCTATGCGAGCCTCGGCATCGCCTTGATGTGCCTGGCGCTCATCCCTATTGTCTGGATAGTTATTCGTGATCGCCCCTCGGATATTGGATTGCGCCCATTTGGTTCGAGTGAGGTAGTGACCACCGAAGAATTAACAACTAACACCACCCATAGTGCACTCAGCGCCGCTCGCACTGCCCTATCAACTCTTGCATTCGCTGCCAAAACCCGCGCCTTCTGGCTGCTAGCTGGAACGTTCTTCATCTGCGGGTGGACAACCAACGGCATTATCAGCACACATTTCGTGCCGGCCGCCCATGACCACGGCATGGGCGCGACAACCGCCGCTGGCCTACTGGCAATCGTTGGAATCTTCGACATCATCGGCACCCTGGGTTCGGGGTGGTTAACGGACCGGGTAAATCCCCGCATACTGCTCGGCATCTATTACGGGTTTCGTGGAGTCGCACTCATTGCGCTACCGGTATTGCTCGGGCCAAATATTGACCCACCGATCGTGGTCGTCATGATTTTGTTTGGACTCGACTGGGTTGCAACAGTGCCTCCGACCGCAACCCTGTGCCGAGAGATCTACGGCAGCGAGCGCGGCCCGATCATTTTCGGCTGGGTCTTTGCAGCACACATGATCGGTGCCGCATTCGCAGCATCCGCGAGTAGCGTCATCCGAGAACAGTTTGGCGACTACTCAACCGCCTGGTTTTTAGCCGGTGCACTCGCCCTAATTGCAGCGGTTGCCGCATTTATGATCCCGCGCCGATCATTTGAACCCGCCGTCACTTAACGAATACATGCACCAACTCAAGA
This sequence comes from Actinomycetota bacterium, assembly GCA_009702725.1. Taxonomy (GTDB): domain Bacteria; phylum Actinomycetota; class Actinomycetes; order S36-B12; family S36-B12. The sequence continues at coordinate 5,773 of WLHM01000008.1, forward strand.
TCAACGCGAACCGGTATCTCAGCCAGGAGATCGGCAACACTGTCGCGAAAATCAACAAACATGCCGGCGCTCACGACATCGAGGGCCTCATCGCCAGAGGTAAACACCCCGATACCGCGTATTACTCCGGCGGTTGGGTCACCGGTGACCAAGATGAGGTCTTCTGTTGGGTTGCTCTCGCCGAACCGATCAGCGAAATCCACATAAGCCTCCATGACAGTTTCGTATTGCCCGGGCTTGACGTGCATGGTGTATTCGATGACGCTGCTCATGGATTCTCCTCAGAATAATTTCGAAGCCCCCACAGTAGCGGTGGCGTAATTTACGCCTTCGAACCTTCTACCATTTCGTTAGCCGCACGGCCGCCCGACGGATCACCCGTGAGGCTTCGCCTGGGGGCGCAGGCTCCTCGGCGTGCTCATTTAGCGTTACCCCTGCGTCTTTTACTAAATTGTTGAACTCAACTCGTTCAAGGTCGCCAAGTTTTGGCCAGTCACCTGTGAGTGCCGGCGGTGCATCAAACCACGCCTGCCACCTAGGGTCGCCCGTGAGGTCCATCTGACTTAAGCCCCCTGCCAGCAACTGCTCCGATTCGAGGGTGTCATGCACATTCGGTGCCAAGAGCAGGCGTTCACCGCTTCTGCCTGACAGCGCCGCGATGAGCAAGCGTCGTGGCTTACTTGAAATGAGCCCATCCGGCACCAGTGGATTTACTTCCTGCAGATAACGGAGTGCGGCAGCTGACAGCGACTCATTAATCGCTGTTGTTGATTCCGCTAATTGAAAAGGCGGTGGCGTGAGCGCAGCAAGGGTAAAAAGCGTCTGCCACATATCCTCAAGGTGCCCTGCTCGCACATAGGGCCGCAGCGTAAAAGTGATTTCGCTGCGCAATGGCCGCTCCCATATTTTCACAAAGGCCGCATGGTCGAAGAATGCCCGCGCCTGTAATGCATACTTCCGGTTAAAGCCATGAGTTCGACCAGCCTTGATTGTTTCAGCGAACGCGCTCGGAGCTAGGTCATCCGGGCGCCGCACGTATGCGAAAACCTTAATCCGGTCGAAAAATCTGCCGAGGAATTCGTATAGGCCATCAACTTCATCTGGGCCGCGTAATCTTGTTGAGAGGTGCTCACTGGTGAATAACCAAGTGCCATCGGTCAGGTCTCGTTCAAACTTCTTCGCCATCTTTACTTGCAGCTCCAACTGATCTTCAGGGCTTTCAACCGCGAAGGCACGGCCAAGGCGCCCGGGTTGAGCCGCAAAAGCAGCCGCAAGCTCACCGTGGTTGTCGCCGTGGAAGAACTTTGGGAGCTTAACTCCTGCGGACTCGAGTTCTTTGCGATTCAACCCAACCATTCCTTGCCAAGTGGTGGTGCCCGTCTTGGCTCTCCCAATATGCAAGATCAATTCGCGCATGAATCAGGAATCCTCAACCGTGGTGCCACTTTGCTCCTTGCGTGCTGCGCGTTCAGCGCGCACCTGAACCTCAATAGCCTCGGCTTCTTCTAATGTCGGCGCGGAACCACCACGTCGAGCAGGCAACCACCATGCCCCTTCGGGCAAATTCAACTCTTTGGGCGTTGGTGGTGGGTATCGATCAATAGTCTCGTCGAGAAGTTGCTGGAGCGTTTGGTGAAGTTGCCCGTTGACCAACTCAGCATCGTCACTTCGCGATGGGTGCATTGGAGTGCCAATCGTCATTGCAACGGTGCGCCCACGCGTTAAGTCCTTGCGCCCATAACTAAGTATTCGCGCTCCACCGAAAACAATCATGGGGATTAACGGCACATTTGCCGACACCGCCATGCGCACGGCACCGTTCTTAATCTCCTTGACTTCCATGGAGCGGCTCATTGTTGCCTCCGGAAATACACCCACGAGTTCGCCGGACTTCAATGCCCGTACCGCGTCGCGAAACGCCTGCGATCCAGCGTCGCGATCAACCGGGATGTGATGCATTCCGCGCATCAGGGGTCCGGCCACCTTGTGTTTGAAGATTCCATCCTTCGCCATAAAGCGCACGTAGCGATGGCCAATTCGATCGGCAGGTATGCCGGAAAGAGCAAAATCCAAGTAACTGGTGTGGTTGATAGCTATCACCGCGCCGCCAACCCTTGGCAAGTTTTCGGAACCAACGATGTCGAACTTAATACCCAAGGCCCTGAAAAGGGTCTTAGCGGTAAAAACTATCGGGGGATAGACAATGTCGGTCACAAGGGCAGATTATCTGCTACCTTCCACAATTATGAGTTTCACGGTCTGGATACTGCAATTTCTCCTGGCATTTGCCTTTGTGGCAGCCGGGGTGACAAAGCTGGTAACCCCTACCGCCAAGCTTCGCCGGCGCATGGCTTGGACCGAAACCTTCAGCCCGTGGTCTATCAAGTTAATCGGCGCCCTTGAACTCCTCGGTGGCTTGGGCCTATTCCTGCCGCCGATCGTGGCTTTCGTCCCAGCAGTTTTGACTTTGCTATCGGCGTTTGGCCTGGCTGTCATGATGATTGGCGCCATAGTGGTTCATCTTCGGGGTAAAGAAGCCCGCGAAGGGTTGCCCGCGTTGGTTCTGCTGATTTTTCTGATTTTGCTCATCTTTGGCCTTTTCGCGGTCGACCGTTTCTAAATCCGAAATCCGGGACTTTGGTCCCCCAAACTCGGTGACCTGTCGCACTACATTGCGCCAAGTCTCTCCGGGAAAATTCAAGTATGGAAGACATGTATCGGGGCCGCATTGTCGTCGGTATCGACGGCAGCCCGCATTCTGAACGGGCTGCGCTCTGGGCAGCGCGCGAGGCCGTGGCCCATGGACGTGGAATCACTCTACTTTTCGCAATCTTGCCATCGGTAACTTCAATTACCTTTGGCCCCGGGGTGCCAGTGTCACCTGACGGGATTGATGAAATTCGCGAAGTGGCAGGCAACGAATTGCGCGCACTAGCCGAAGCCCTTCCCTGTAAGGATATTTTGACGGCCCTCGTGATCGGAGCACCCAGTGGCGCGCTCTTCGACGCTTCGTTGACTGCCGAGACAATCGTGGTGGGCTCACGTGGTCGCGGCGGGTTCAATGGCTTATTGCTTGGCTCAGTCAGCGTCCAGATCACCGCCCACGCGCAATGCCCGGTGGTGATCATTCGCGAAGAACCAATCACCGATGCTCGCAACATCGTTGTTGGCATCGACGGCTCACCCGCGTCACAGGCGGCACTGGCCTTCGCGTTCGATCAAGCAAGCACACATGGCTGGAACCTGGTTGCCCTACACGCGTGGGATATACCTTCCTACGATCTACTCGTATTCTCAGATTCCAGTTACCCCGTTGCTCTCTCGCGAAATATCGAAGATGAAATCAGGCTCACCGCCGTTGCCCTCGGGGGATTCACCGAAAAATACCCAGATGTCAAAGTTGAAACTCGAATCATTCGCGGTAACACAGCCGAAGCCCTTGTCGCTGCTGCTGTCGATGCTTCCATGCTCGTTGTTGGCACTCGTGGGCACGGTCGCATCGTCGGGGCCATCGTTGGATCCATCAGCAGGTCCGTTATGCACGAATCCGCCGTACCAATTGCCGTCGTCCCGGCATCTTGAGATTAATGGCCCAATGACTACGCCGCGGCGCACCGCCGACAAGACAATGGTACGTGAGTTGATGTCTGTTCCAGTTCTTACTGCTGCGGTCACCGATTCACTTTGGGATGCCTGGCAATTGTTGGTAATTTCTGGGCTTCGCCATCTTGCGGTGGTGGACTCAGGCGGTAACTGCCTTGGCGTACTCAGTGATCGAACAGTGCTCGCTGACATGCCACGGACCTTTGAACATTTGGGTGAAACAACAGTTGGCTCAGCGATGGAGCGAGTCCCACGCCTGGCTATCGCTCCCGACAAAACCGCGCAAGAGGCTGCCGCCCTGATGAGTTTGCACATGGTTGACGCAGTTCCTGTGATAAACGATGAGGATCGTTTGGTGGGCATCGTCACATCGACAGATATCGTGCACTGGGTCGGACAGTAGAGTTAGAGCATGACCAAAGACCGCATGGTGTGGATTGACCTTGAAATGACCGGCCTTAACCTCAGCTCCGATGAGATCGTCGAAATCGCCTGTATTGTCACCGAAGCCGACCTCACTGAACTCGATGGCGGTATCGACATAGTCGTCAAGCCCAACGATGCGCCGCTAGCTGCGATGGATGAATTCGTGGTAAATATGCACCAAGCCTCGGGCCTAATCACCGAGATACCCGGTGGCACCACACTGGCCGACGCCCAGCAGCAAGTTTTGGCCTACATTCAAAAATATGTGCCCGAAGCCGGCAAGGCCCACCTTGCGGGCTCAAGTGTTTATGTCGACCGCGGCTTCCTGGCAAACTACATGCCAGAACTCGACTCGTACCTGCACTACCGCCTAATAGATGTCTCTAGTATCAAAGAGCTCACCCGCCGCTGGTATCCGCGCGTCTACTTCGGCTCCCCGGAGAAAACCGGTAATCACAGGGCGCTCGCCGATATTCGCGAGTCAATTGCCGAACTGCGTTACTACCGAGATGCGGTCTTTGTCGCCCAGCCCGGCCCTGATTCAGATGCTGCAAAGGCACTTGGGCAAAGCCACGTTGTCAACCATGGCAGCGGCTCTAACCCAGATTCGGTGGCCGAGTCGGTCGGCTGATAGATTCAGCTTGCAGGTACAAGGCCCGGTTAGTCGGGCTTCGGGCCAGCATGGTGCTCGTAGTTCAATGGTAGAGCGCAGCCTTGTGGTGGCTGATGTTGCGGGTTCGAATCCCGTCGGGCACCCCAACTAGCAGCTAATAACTAGTCGCTAATCATTAGCCGTAGGTGCACTCGGTAACGTAATTCTTAACGGTTGAAAGATTCATGCGGTCATACCGAAAGTCCATCGTTAGCGCCTGCGGCTGGCCATCAACACTCGCCAACCTCGCCGTATACCCATTTGCCTGCGCCAATTTATCCGCGGTGGCAAATGTCATCTTTTCGGTAACCATCTGCTTGCACACAGCACGCATTTGCGCTGACCCGGCCGCCGCATTTGGATCTGGTGCAACCTGCAGCAAACTTGAAGCGACCGCAACCAGTTGGTTATAGGTCAGCCCGGACGAATCAATCACAATGCTCGTCTCGCCAGGATCGGTCATGGTTGACGCAGGTTTTGCTGTCACCTCAAGAACCCCGCCGGTGGCCAATACATCGGATTTCTTGCATCGGAAGCCGGCCGGGATCGCCTTGGGGTTTGAATTAGCCGGCTGCTTGAAGCAGTTCGCGTAGACCTGAGCCGTCACGGTTACTTGGGTGCCTGGCTCGCCCAAATTGATCTTCACTTTTGCAACCTTCGCCAACGACGTTGATGATGCAGGTTCAGCAGCAAACCCGGTATCGGCCCATTTCTCTGATAATTGGAACCCCTTGGCTGCTCGACCGTAAGTCGCACCCGCGTACGTATCGCCACTAGTGACCGCGCCTTTAGTGACAACCAAGTTGTTACTGATGACCTCAACCTTGCTCGTTCGGCGCAGCCCAGCGGTGTTAGTCGGCTCCCAGAGCGACCCTGCGGTGCCAAGCCTCGCGGCGGCGGTGGCCCACGAGGTGACCGACTCGTTAATGTCGTACGGGCTATCAGCTGCCAGCGCTGGTGCGGCGACAGCCGGCACAAGAGCAGCGGTGGTGAGGATAGCCACTGCGCTGGTTGCAGCGAACTTAACTTTGTTGGATCTTGCTGATCTGGTACCAGGCTTTGGGGTCATGGCCTAAGAGTACGTCATACATTTCGGCGGTACTGCCCACCCACTTCAAAAAATGCGTCGCTTATTTGCCCAAGTGAGCAAACTTTTACCGCATCCATCAGCGCCTCGAAAACATTGCCTTCGGTAGCGGCCGCCTCTTTAAGACGTTTCAACGCCGCCGGAGCCACCTCGCGGTTTCGCTCCTCGAAGTCGGCAAGTCGGTGAAGTTGCGACTCCTTTTCCTCGGTAGTTCCTCTTGCTAATTCCACCGTCGCGGTCGAAAGCCCACTGCTCGAGGACAAAAAGGTGTTTATGCCGATGATGGGCAAAGTGCCATCGTGCTTGCGTTGTTCATAAAGCATGGACTCATCTTGGATGCGCCCGCGCTGGTAGCCAGTCTCCATGGCGCCAAGAACCCCGCCTCGGTCAGCAATGCGCTCAAACTCAACCAGCACCGCCTCTTCGAGAATATCGGTCAACTGATCAACGATGGCCGCACCTTGCAGTGGGTTCTCGGTGGCCGACAGGCCCCACTCTTGGTCGATAATCATTTGAATCGCAAGTGCACGGCGCACCGACTGCTCAGATGGGGTGGTTACCGCCTCGTCAAATGCATTGGTGTGAAGTGAATTTGCGTTGTCATAGAGCGCGCAGAGGGCTTGCAGCGTGGTGCGGATGTCGTTGAAGTCCATCTCTTGAGCGTGCAGCGATCGCCCGGAGGTTTGTACGTGGTACTTAAGCTTTTGCGCACGATCACTTGCCCCGTACTTGTCGCGCATCGCGATAGCCCAGATGCGTCGAGCTACCCGCCCAAGAACCGTGTATTCGGCGTCCATCCCATTAGAAAAGAAAAATGAAAGGTTTGGCGCGAAATCATCTATTGCCATCCCACGTGCCAGATATGCCTCTACATACGTAAACCCATTAGCCAAGGTGAAAGCCAGTTGACTGATCGGGTTGGCTCCGGCCTCAGCAATGTGGTAGCCGCTGATTGATACCGAGTAAAAGTTTCGTACCTCGTGTTCGATAAACCACTCTTGAATATCGGCCATGCAACGCAAGGAAAACTCCGTCGAGAAAATACAGGTGTTCTGGCCTTGGTCCTCTTTGAGGATGTCGGCTTGCACCGTTCCGCGTACCGTTGCCAAAGCTCTTGACGTGATTACTTCTACTTCATGCGCCTCCGGCTTGCGCCCTTCAACTTCAGCGAAGCTAGAAATTTGTTGATCAATTACGGCATTCATGAACATCGCCAAGATCGCCGGAGCTGGGCCGTTTATTGTCATTGATACTGAGGTCGTCGGTGAACATAAGTCGAACCCCGCGTACAGATCGCGCATGTCATCAACGGTTGCAATCGACACTCCCGAAGTACCGACCTTGCCATAGACATCGGGCCTAGGTGACGGGTTACGCCCATAAAGGGTGACCGAGTCAAATGCCGTCGAGAGACGGGTCGCTGGCTGCCCCGCACTTAATAGATGAAAACGCCGGTTAGTTCGATGGGCATCGCCTTCGCCGGCGAACATGCGAGCTGGCGCCTCCTCGGTGCGCTTGAACGGGAACACCCCGGAGGTGAAGGGGAAGTAACCTGGCAGATTCTCGGCCCGAATGAATCGAACTAACGCACCGTCTTCGTCATCTCGCGGAAGCGCAACTCGCGGGACTTTTGTGCCCGAGAGCGTTGTTCGCGTCAAGGGGGTGCGAATCTCATTACCGCGAATGACGTAGACCTGCTCATCGCCGATATAGGTGTCGCGTAGCGCCGGCCAGGCCGCTAACTGGGCCTGCACTTCTGGCGCAAAATTCATTTGGGTCTCTTCTAGTATCGAAGAGACCGCTAGTGCCGGTGCTTCATCACCATTAGCAGCAAGTAATTCGCGGGTAGCACTTAGCTGTTGCACCGTCCGAGCAATGGCGGATTGGCGTTCAGTTGCCGCGTGATAACTTCGCACTGACTCGGCGATTTCGGCCAAGTAACGTTCGCGGCCGCGCGGCAAAACTCCCGTAAGACCGGTCGAGGTGTGGCCGCTTACCGCCACAAGCACCCCATCGAATTTGCGCAACCCCTTTTCA
>WLHM01000080.1 GCA_009702725.1 Actinomycetota bacterium
AAGCGTGGGTGCTTGCGGTGGGTTTGCTCTAGGCGGCGGCTTCGGCTCCTACTCGAAGCGATTCGGAAGCGGCGCAGCAGGGGTTCTTGAAATTGAAGTAATCACCGCCGATGGCAAGGTGCGCGTTACCAATAAGTATCAAAATGCGGACCTATTTTGGGCAATGCGGGGCGGTGGCGGTGGCACCTTCGGCATCGTCAGTCGCATGACCCTTCTTACCCACCCAATGCCGAGCACGTCCGGCTGGTTGTCTGGCTCGATAACTGCAAAATCCGATGACAGTTACCGAGAACTTATCCGCCGGTACCTAAGTCTCATCGAAATTTCGCTAAACAGTCCGGCATGGGGCGAAGGGGTCACTTTTGTCAAAGGTGAGAACAAGATTGAACTCGGTACCTCATTCCTTGATATGTCGGTTTCGGAAGCCAAGGCAATTTGGGCGCCGCTACTTGACGAATTGCGCTCGCGCCCAGCCGATTACACGGTTAATGCAAATTTCAGCATCAAGCCATTCGTGGACAAATGGGATCCGACGAAAAATGATGGCGTGATCATGGACGACCGAGTCGGTGCCCCCGCGGGCTACTACTGGTGGTCCGGAAACGCGGTTGAAGTAGGCGCCTACTGGGGTGGCTACCAGGGGCGAGGCATCCCCCTGAAGTCAATACAAGGTGATCAAACTCAGGTTCTTGCCGATGCAATATTCAACGCAACGCGCACCAGTTTGGTACTCCTCCAAACCAATAAGGCACTCTCCGGCGAGCATCCGGAAGCTGCCACGCGCGATCGTGAGACCTCATTGAATCCAGCGGTTTTTGATAACGCTGCGTTTGTCACTATGGGCGATTGGGTGCAGTACAAATACGTTGGAGTTGCAGGGCACGAGCCAGACATGGCAATTGCGCAAAGCCAGTTCGACGGCGTCAACAAAGCCATGGATTTCGTTACCCTGGCGACCCCAGGAGGGGCTTCCTATTCGAATGAAGGCAACTATTTTGAGCCGAATTGGCAATCTGAGTTCTGGGGTAGTAACTATCCAAGATTGCTAAGGATTAAAAATAAATATGACCCCCAGACCGTATTTTGGGTACATCACGGCGTGGGCAGTGAGTACTCCAGCAGGTGATGCCGGCGTCGGTACGATGACTCTGTGATCCAAGGAGCAGTAGCGGCTGCTCGAGCCTCAAAATTACGGCCGGTTGCACTTGACGCGACAATTGTTGCCGCGATCAGCATCTTCAGCGCCTTCTTCTCAGGGTCGCGCCAATGGGTCGGGGTCAATTCACCTGACTCCGAGTTTTACGCATCGCTCGCCCTATTCGGCAATGAGGTCACCGATCGGGCAATTGATCCGGCCTACTTCTGGACCCGCCTTGGGTTCATCGCTCCGGTTCGCGGAGTTATCTCGCTTTTAGGCCCATGGGCTGGTTTCGCGCTCTGGCGTTTCTTTCTGGTCGCCTTGATTGTGGCTTCCATTTATTGGTTGATTCTCCAAGTGAGCTCACGCAAATTAGCGAGCGTCATCGCCTTGTTTGCGGCGCTGAACACAATGGTTTTAAGTTACGTCGGTAACCCTTACCTAACAGGCACCATTCTGGCTGCCACCTTGCTGTTCATTGCGCTAGCCACGTGGTGCACATTTGGCACGCCACGCATTAATTGGCTACCCGCTTTTATATCGGGGGCGATCGCCGCTTGGCTCTTGATGCTTAACCCGTACGCCTGCTTCCTGGCGCTTTCGATGTGGGTTGGTATTCGACTAGTAGGTGTTTTCGTGTCCCCTACCGGTCGTTGGCGAACTTTGCTCTTCGACACATTCGCCGCGATAGCCGGGTTCGCTGCCAGTTTCATTACTTTTATCGCACTGGGCCTAATCCTTTTCCCTGGCTTGAACTGGGTAAGTACCTACATGTACTGGAATGGGCGGCTGGACTACGCGGATTTCATCAGTGACCCCATGATTTGGGCCAGCGATATTGCCTTACTCGTACCAGTTTCGGCGTTGGTTATTGCCGCCATCTCGGCGATCACCACCCGCGGTAACCGCTGGGCTATAACCGCTGTGGTAATCGCCTTAACCAATATCGCTTTTACCGCGATTTATTACACGTTCGTGCCCGGACCTTGGCTTGAGGCACCGCATTACGTCGCCAAACTATGGCCGGGTTCACTCGCAGCTATCGGGCTTGCAGCGGCCGTGCTTTTGCAGCGCCGCAATTTCCGGTCCTTAGCCCTCCTAGTGCCGCTCGCGGCCCTACCACTGATTTTATGGAGTGGTAGGTGGGCAGAAGTTATCGAGCGTCCGATTGGCGCCTTGATCGCGCTACTAATCTGCATAGGCTTTGCGGTTGCGGCCAGCATCACACGGCGGTCGGTTGACTTAACTTCGACCCTTGCTGTGCTGGTTGCCCTAGCAATCACAGCGGTCGGCATGCAACTACTCCAAAATGGGCGCGGCCTAACGGGCATCTACGGCCAGTACCCATTTCGCGCGGCCTACGTGGATTTCAGCGGCGAGCAAATTATGCGGGAAAAGATTAAGGCCGAGCAATGGATTATCGACAACACTTCCGCCGCTGACACCGTCGGCATCTGGACCGACCCAGACCACCAGATGGCAGCCGTTGCCGCGATGCAGCTTTGGGGCTGCAACAACGTCTCCACCGAAGAGGAACTCACCCGTGAGGAGGTTGATAGCCTAGAACTCAGCACGCCAACCGCTATCGCCATGTATGCACCAACCCGCGAACAAGTTGATATCTTTTGGGGAAGTATTCCGCCATGGGCGCGGCCTTCGCCGCCGGAGTGCACCACGGTAAAGATTCCCGGCATCGGTGTCCAGGACGCTTATGTGTGCCTTACCCACTTACGTTGGCTCGGCTAACAGGCTGATCAGCAGTCGACTAACTCAAGAGTTCCGGTGTGGACGTCATAGATTGCTCCCGCCACCGCAACCGTGTCGGGAATAAGTGGAAATGATCGAATACGAGTGACATCCGTAATCAGCGCCGCCCGCTGATCTGTCACAGTCCGGAATTCAAGGCTTCTAGTGTCGACACCAAATTGCTCGGCAATCGTTGCATGGATTTCAGGCTCTTGTGCCTGGGCCATCCGGCAATCGGTATGCGGCATGACCAAGATGCGGTCGACACCAAGTAGGTAGCTCGCCAAAACCAGAGTCCGCAAAACATCCTCGGTAACGCGGGCGCCGGCATTTCGTAAAATCTTGGCATCACCAGCCTCCATCCCCACAACTGCCAGCGGGCTAATACGTGAATCCATGCAGGTCACTATGGCCAAGCCCCGTTGGGCTCGAGCGGGTTGGCCCGCGAAAGCGAAGTCCGCGGCAAACTCTTGATTGGCCGCTATGACATCAGCGAATGACTCGGCAGGGAACGGTGTAGGCATGCATCGATTCTACTTCGGCTCGGTACGCGACAATGGGGCCTATGTCAACCGCGGCCCCAAAGCTCCCGCATCCGGGCCCTGCCGAAATCGGCCTCCGCGTGACCATGCGATTACATGAATCCGGCGGCCCCACCGAGCTACTCGGTTTCCTTGAAACCTTGACGACCATACGTAAGCGAAATGGCGAGATCGTCACCTTTGACCCCGAGCAGGTAGTGGCGTGGCGCATTGTTTTACCCCCCACCAAAGGTTGAGCTAAATCATTCACATGAATTCCACATGTTTGCCCAAGGACTAGCACAAATATGCCGGGCACTCTTGCCTTAACCGACCAAGGGCCCCACCGATGGGACCCTGAAAAAAGGAGAATTCCATGAACCGCAATGCAAAATGGGGTACCCGCGCCGCAGTAGCCGTAGGTACACTCGCACTCGTTATTGGCGCTGGAGTTGGCACGGCGTCTGCCGCTGGCAACGGTGGCGGTGGGCCCAAGGGCGCCGCACTTTCAGCGCTCGTGACCGCCGGCACCATCACCGAAGCGCAAAAGGAAGAATTCCGGTACGAAATGCACGAGGCCAAAGAAGCCGCTGAAGCAAGTGGTGTGAAGGTTGATTGCGCTGTCATTGAAGCCAGTGTGCTCAGCGGATTGGTGAGCGAGGGCACGTTGAGCCAGTCACAGGCCGACGCAATTAAGGCTGCCCGACCAGCACGCCCAGAGCGGTCGGCGAGCACAACCGGAACTACGGGCGCCGCACGCACCGATGGCGGCCCGCTCGCCGCACTCGTTGCTAACGGCACCATCACCTCGGCCCAGGCCGACGCCATCAAGGCAGCCCACCAAGATCGCCCGGCGGGTGCCCGAAACGGCGGTACCCGACCAGCTCCGATGCCAGCCAGCTAATTTACTGAATGCGACGGCGGCCGGGCCCGTACTGGGCCTGGCCGCCGTACAGTTACACCGCAACTCGTCGGCTAACAACAGGGCGCCAAAGACCACTACCCGGGGAGGACCAATGACCGCCACGGTACTGGTCGTTGACGACGAACCCAATGTGAACGATCTCATCTGTGATGCGCTGCGCCTTGCCGGCTACCAGACGGTCTCGGCATCCCATGGCATGGCGGCGCTGCACATCTTGCGCGAATCCCCCATTGCCCTTGTCGTACTAGATATCAACATGCCGAAGATGGACGGCTACGAGGTACTAACTCGTATGCGGGCCTCCGGCGATGCCACCCCGGTGATCATTTTGACCGCTCGGCAAGATCGGGACGACACCAATGCCGGGTTCAAGCTCGGAGCCGACGATTTCGTAAAGAAGCCTTTTGGCATCGAAGAGTTGACACTTAGAGTTGCGGCGGTGTTGCGTCGATCACGCGGCGAGCAGACCTCATCTGCAATCCGCGTTGGCTCATTGACACTCGACCCAGATACGCACGAGGCAACTTGCAATGAAGAGGTACTCGAACTATCAGCCACCGAGTTTCGCCTATTACAGGTGTTGATGGAAAATGCCAACAGGGTAATGACCAAAGACCAATTGCTACGCCAGATCTGGGGATTTGATGCTGGCACTGAAACGACCGTACTTGAAACCTATATTTCCTATCTCCGTAAGAAGCTCGGCGCCGGTGTAACTATTCGAACCGTGCGCGGGGTCGGCTACCAGCTGGTTGCTGATAAGAGCAAATCATGAGCCTTAGATCCCGAATCACGATCCTGACGGCGTTACTGATTCTCTTCTCGTCCGCCATTCTTGGCGCCTTTGTGTATTTCACGGCATCAAGTATTCAATACCAAACTATCGACAACAGCCTTCGATCAGCGGTCGCGGACGCCAGAATCCAAGGTCTCTCCGATAACCCCCGCCCCGCCCAGGCTGACTCCTACAGCCAGATTGCTATTGGCCGAGTTAATCGCGATAACACGATCACCGTTCTTCGCCAGGCTGGATACAGCTCCGACCCTTTACCATTCCCGACGTTGACGGCAGCCCAGCTAGCCCAGTCACAGCAAACAGCAATCACCGTTCCTGGTGATGTCACTTATCGGGTTGTGTCGCGCCAGCCCGACCCCAGAAGGGCGATGGCGGTGGCGGCCACCCCTTTAACGGACGTAGAAAGTAATCTGAAACAGCTCGCGATATCGATCATCGCGGCGGTTGCCCTCGTCACAATTATCGGTGCCCTCACCTCTTGGGCCGTGGTGCGCAAATTCTTCCGCCCGGTAGATGCGATGGTCGACTCAGCACAAGCGATCGCTCAGGGTGATACCAAGCGGCGGGTACCAACGGCCCAACCCGGCACCGAACTTGGTGAACTATCAGTAGCACTAAATGCGATGATCGGCGCCTTGACCGAATCAATCACTAGAGTCGAAGCATCCGAGGTCCAACTTCGAAAGTTCGTCTCCAACGCTTCACATGAGATCCGGACCCCACTTACGGTCATTCGCGGGTACGTCGAACTGCTACAAAATGAAAGTCCAGATGCATCTGACTTGCAGGCACGGGCGCTAACGCGCATTGCTACCGAGAGCCACCGACTCGAAGGCCTAGTTACCCAACTTTTGGTCTTGGAAAATATGGATGCTCTCGCCCAACAGGAGTTTGCGGCATTTGATCTGGCACAAATCGTCCGTGACTTTTTTGAGGATCTAACCGCCCTGAACCCAGGTAGACCCATACTGCTTGATGTTGACAGCTGCTTCATAAATGGAGAACCCAACGCTTGGCGCCAATTAGTCTCTAACCTGGTACAAAATATTTCACGCCATACCCCTCCTGACGGA
>WLHM01000081.1 GCA_009702725.1 Actinomycetota bacterium
CACTGGAAATAACCGGGCTCAATATCGCCCCCGCCTACTCTGGCCACCCAGCTAATGACCGCACCCAATGGGAGGCGTTCTGCGCGGAATACGACCGCACCCACCGGCCCACCTGGGCCGCCTTTAATGATTGGGTTATCGAACAGGGAGCAGCACCACTACCCGATTTGCAATTCATTCACGAATCGAAGATTGCGAATCTTTATGTATTCCCGAAAGAAGCGGACTACGTCGACGTTCGGCCTCTTAATTCTACGTGGCACCGTATGGATTCGAGCGTGCGCGAAACCGACCAAGACTTTGAACTCCCTGAACTCGTAGGCAACCGACCGGGCGACAGTGCTCTCATCTATCTATCACTTGGCTCACTCGGCAGTGCAGACGTCGATCTGATGAAGCGCTTGGTTGACGTACTTGGCCGCACTCCGCATCGTTTCATTGTGAGCAAGGGCCCCCAGCATGAAGATTTTGAGCTAGCGGACAACATGATCGGCATGGAGTTCTTGCCTCAAACGAAGGTAATCCCCCAGGTTGATCTCGTAATCACGCACGGTGGCAACAACACCACCACCGAATCCATGCACTTTGGCAAGCCAATGATTTTGCTCCCACTGTTCTGGGATCAGTACGACAATGCGCAGCGGATGGACGAACTCGGGTTTGGGGTGCGGCTCTCCACCTATGCATTCACCGACCAAGAAATGTTCGATGCACTAGAGAAACTGCTTGGCGACTACGAACTTCGTGCCCGCATGAACAAGATCGGTGCACTGATTCGCGAACGGGACGGACTCCACGCCGGAGCCGACATCATCGAGTCGGTAGCACTCGGCAAAGTCGGCTCTCTCGCGTGAAGCCGGCCCGCGGGATGACCCCCGGGGATGCTGATCGCCTGGTAGCAGCTTTGGTCACTGGGCGAGGGCCTAGCCCAGATGAGCAGGTGACGGTCTGGTTTGCGGAGCTGGCGGTGGGTGAGCGTGAAATCACTGTGGATCAGACAAATAGATCCGTGGTAGTCGGTGACCGCGCCATCGTCAAATGGCTGCTACACACCGATGCCGCTGGCCACCCAGCCCCCGATCGATTGCAGGCCTTGCTGTCCGCCGGCTTCACCGCCATGCCCCGCCCCTGGGGATTACTTCATCAAGTCGATCCCACCTCCGGTGCGCTGAAACTCTTAGCGATTGTTACCGAGTACTTACCCGGCACGCAGGATGGCTGGGAGTGGGCGGTTGCGGATGTGCGCGCCCACGTTCGCGGCGCAGAGTCCGGTGCACTTACCGCTCCAATCGCGATAGGGGTACTGACCGCGCAAATGCATGTTGCACTTTCGTGCACTGGGATTACTGACGCCACCGAAGCGCAGGCTCAAACCTGGTATGCGGCCGCTGGCCATGATCTTGCCGAAGCAATCGCTTTAGTGGATGGCGACGAAGGTGCACGACTTCGCCCGCTGGAATCACGCATTAAGGAAAGCCTGCATCCAATATCTGAGTGCGTCGGGACCCCGCTCATCGACGTGCACGGGGATCTTCATGTTGGCCAAATCCTGCGCACCAACGCACCCTACGCGTACTACGTCACCGATTTTGATGGTAATCCGCTGCAAACCGCGGTTGAACGGATGCAGCGACAGCCGGCGGCCCGCGATGTCGCGGGCATGCTCGCGTCCCTTGACCATGTTGGTCGAGTCGTAATTCACCGCACTCCCGGTGTCGATGAGGCGAAAGTAGTGACGTGGATCGCGATGGCGCAAGAGATATTCCTTGATAATTACCGTGAGGAACTACAGAGGGCAAACGCTGAGCACCTGCTGGACGAAAGACTCCTGGGCCCCTTTCAGGTGCAGCAAGAATGCCGTGAATTCGTCTACTCCGTTAAACATCTGCCGCATTGGCGATATGTTCCAGATGCAGCACTGCCCGCCCTCTTGGATCGATTGGAAGCCCCGGCATGAATCCCGAGCTCTTTGCCAAAGACCTGGCGCGAAAGCCAGCAGCGCTCCGTGGGCTAGCTGATCTGCTAGCCGTTGAGCACCCTTGGCCGGCCCTCACCCCGTCGAATCACCTGGTGTTCCTTGGCATGGGCTCATCGCATTATGCGAACAACATTGCTGCCAGCAGGATGCGAGCCCTTGGTATCAACGCGGTTGCCGAGCTCGCCAGTAGCGACCTGTTACCGAAGGCCACCTGCGAGACCGTAGTGATCGCCGTTTCAGCCTCCGGTGGCTCTGCCGAAACTCTGGCCGCGCAAGAGCACTATCAAGACCAATGCCGAATCATTGCGGTGACCAATACGGCTGATTCGAAAATCACCGATGGCGCTGACTCAGTTGTCATGATGCACGCAGCGAGCGAGGAAGGTGGTATTGCCTGCCGCTCCTTCCAACACACTCTGGCACTACTGCTGGATTTGGAATCGCAACTGGTAGGCGGCCTTGATGTTCCTTCACTGATAAGAGCAAGTGCCGAAGCCACCGATGACCTCCTACAAAGCCGCGACACCTGGTTACCAAAAGTTAGCGAACTCATACTCGGGCCGCAAGGTACCCACGTTGTCGCACCGGCTCGCCGCTTAAGTTCCGCCCAGCAGTCCGCGCTGATGCTGCGCGAAGGACCAAGGCTCTCAGCGGTTGCCAGCGAAACCGGTGACTGGAGCCATGTCGATGTCTACCTAACGAAGAGCACCGATTACCGCATGCTGCTCCTGGCCGGGTCGAAATGGGAGCCAGAACTTTTGCGGTGGGTTACCGAGCGGGGCAGCACCTTGGTTGCCATAGGTCAGGATGTACCCGGCTCCGCGCTGAATCTGCGCTACCGCGGTGATGAAAACGACGACGTCAAACTGCTAACCGAGACCCTTGTGGCGGAACTGGTCGCCCAGCAGGCTTGGGCCGCTACGACTTAAAAGTCACCGTCAGCGGGGCGTGATCACTCCACCGCTCTGCATAAGTAGGTGCCTTGCCGACGACGGCAGTGGTAGCACGCGCGGCTAAGCCCGGGGTCGCGATCACATAGTCGATGCGCCAGCCCCCGTCAGTGTCGAAGCCGCGCCCCCGCCATGACCACCAGGTGTATGGCCCGGGGCCGTCGCCACCAAGAGTGCGACCAAGGTCCACCCACTGTTTTGCGAACCATCGGTCCAAGTATTCACGCTCTTCAACTAAGAACCCCGCGTTACCTCGGTTACCGCGCCAATTCTTGATATCGACTTCATGGTGGGCAATATTGAAATCACCGCAAACGACAACCTCGCCACCACTTCGGGTAGCTCGTGCCCGCAACGCCTTAAGGCGGGCATCCATGGCCTCCAAGAACGCATACTTATCAACTTGCTTCGGGGTTTCAGCTTCACCGGTGTGGACGTAGACCGAAACCACAGTTAGCGGGCCTTGTTTGGTATCGAGGTCGACTTCAACCCAGCGGCCAGAGTTACCGAGCACCGGATCCTTCATCACCTCGCGCACCTCCGCGGGCTGCTTGCGGGTCAATATCGCAACTCCTGCTCGACCGAGCTGCGGTGCCGGTGCGTGTGCGACGTTCCATCCTTGTAGCGGTGAGTCGGCGAGTGTGGCATGCAGTTGCTCGTGGGTCGCCCGCACTTCTTGCAGGCAGATCACATCCGGTTTCGCATCAGCCAACCACGCTAGGCCACCGCGCCGATGCGCTGCGCGGATGCCATTTACGTTAACCGTGAGAACACGTAGCATCGCTGCACTCACGCGATCCGAAGGGTGAGTACGTGGCCGGTAACAGCTGTTACCGCGGCGAGGAGCGCGTCACGATGTCGCACGTCCGTATTTATGGGGTAAGTCTGGCTTTGGTCAAAGCGTTGGGGGTCAGAGAAGTCAATCGTCAGCACGTCATCCTCTAGTGAGACCAACCGGGCATCGAAATAGAGCAGCCATGCGACCCGACTTTGGGATTCCAAGTTGAACAGGACGTCATTCCACTGTGCTTTTAGGGCAGCGAGCTCGGCAGCAGACACAGTTCTACGCCGCGTCAGTGTCAGGAGCTACGTAACAGATGCCGAGCACCGTATCTAATGGGTGCAAAACCAGCACCGGCAGCACCAGACCTGCGTCACTTGCCGAAGTAACCTCAACCAACAAACCCTCAGCCAGCGCGGTAACTGACGCAACCGGCCACCTTGCTACCGCTCCCCCTAGGCCCACCCCGAGGGCTTTTGTTGCTGCTTCCTTGGCGACCAATAGGTCAAGTACCGAGGCAGCTTCGGCAGCGACGAAATTCGTTTCTGTCGGTGTTAGCGCGCGCTCCACCACCTGCGTTCGACGGTCGGCGTACTCGATGTCAATTCCGACTAGCGAGCCCGGCTCAGCGGCTGCTGCAACTACGACTCCTGAGTTGTGCGAAAGCGAGATTACCGGGGATCCACCCACACCTGACAGCGCAACACAGCGAGCAAATGGCGCCCCTTCGGCACCAAGATGGATCTCGACATCGCTCGGCTCAAGATGCTGGCCGCGCTCCGCGGCCCACGCGCGCACGACATCCTTAAGGGCTAATCGGCCAAGTAGCCACTCATGTTGTCGGCTTGAACCAGGCGCTAGCGATTGCCAAACCTCGTTCTCGGCGGCGGTCAAGGCTGCGCCATGGGTGGGACTAATTGTGTTGCTGCTCTCCGGTGCAATTTCTTCAATATCTATTCGTCGGACTAAAACTTCAGCGGGCCCAATCGGCCAATCCTTACTAACAAACTGCCCTAATTGCACTGGCCACCATCGCAGCAGGGCTGAATGTAATAGCACCTAGGGCACATGTCTTTGCCGCCGCGACGCTCTAGGCCTACGGTCTCGCAGGCCGGGCAGGGGCCGGGGTCACCCATCACCTTTTAAGTATGGCGTGCAGCGTTGACGACTTCTTGCCCCCGCGCCGTTGCCGCGCCCACTACGAATGCGGTAACAGGAAGCCGCTGTTCCTGAGCCGCCCACCTGATTAAGGCCAGTTCAGCTGGTGTCAGCCGCAAATTCAGTCGTGCTGTTCGAAGGTTCGTCATGTTCGCCCCTAGTTTCTCGAAATCCGTCTCGAGTTGAGCAAAGCGCAGGGGTCCGACAGTTACACCGGTGTTATTTGTAAAACAAGACCCTGCACCCTCAAATCACATGGTGTTCGTGGTGCGCCATTGCCAAAGCAGGGCGGCCAAAGTGGCCGCTGCCCTACGAGTTAGTGGTGCTGCCGGCCCCAAGCCAAGCAATCCTTCTAATATCTGGCTTCGCTGGTGCATGGTTTGCCGAGAAACACCTAGGCGCTCGGCGGCTGCGACCTTGCTGTCACTACTTAGCAAGGCAAGCAATGTCGGCATTAAAGGTGGGCGATTGTGCGCATCATGCTCGAGAACGGGAGCAAGTTCACGAGATACGAATCTCTCAACATCACTCACATCATCTAGGTGCGCCAAAAGGCGCAGTAACGTTGTGTCGCGCCGATAGATGATTATGTGTTCACTTCTGCGAACCGCCGCGTCCGCGACCAGCGCTTGCAGGTCATGTAGTTCACGCCCTAAGTCACTCATTGTCCGTTGCGGTTCACCTTCGATTAGAACGCTACCGGGTAATTCGCGCCGAACATCACTCGCAAACTGGAAGAGCGCGTCTTCAGCTGATCCGGAAGTTCTCAGAGGAATTTGTGCAAGAACCAATACGCCCAGTGCAGTCTCGCTTGCCACGGCAACGCCAAAAAACCGGTGCGCAATGGTTTCGATGAGTGGGGCAGGAGAAGTGCTGTCTCTCGCGATGACGATGAAGGCGTGTGTCGGGCGAAGCGGTGTCGGATCAATTGCCAATTCAGTTAGTACACGTCGGTGCTGAGAACCAAATTCTGGAGCCGCAGAGATTACGTCATTTAATCGCGTACGCAAGTGCAAGGCGCGGTGACCATCCCCAATTGGAGTGGCGCTCACAACCGCGCCAACAGCGCTTGCTGCTGCATCTAAGAGTTCGGACTCCGCGAAAGCTGCCTCAGGGACACGAATCTCACCCACCGGCCCATGCGAAGTCTGAACTATCCGCGTTTTGTACGGCCCGCTGGGCAAGTTGCTGGAACCGCTTGACCACACTTCTGACTCGTCTTTGCTGATGTACCCAACCGGCATCCCAACTTCGCGAGCAATAACCTCCAATATCCCTGGTAAGTCACTTCCACGGGCGACAGCGGCTAAGAGATTTCGGCTAATAA
>WLHM01000082.1 GCA_009702725.1 Actinomycetota bacterium
CCGACTTTGTTGGTGCAGTTAACAGGTAGTCAGTCGGAGTGGGCCATCTGGATTCAGCAGAACTTCGGCACCGGTACAGGTAGCTACTACCTGTTGGCGTACTTCCTACTTATTGTGTTCTTCTGCTACTTCTATGTCTCCATCACTTTCAACCCGGTTGAAGTTGCCGACAATATGAAAAAATATGGCGGATTCATACCCGGAATCCGCGCGGGTAAGCCGACAGCTGATTACTTGGATTATGTGCTCACCCGACTGACGGCACCTGGTTCACTTTATCTGGGCCTGATCGCCGTCCTGCCGGTATTCGCGTTTGGCTCTTTGGGAGTGGCCGGGGACTTCATCTTCGGAGGTACGAGCTTGCTGATCATTGTGGGCGTTGGACTTGACACCGTCAAACAAATCGAAGCCCAATTGCAGCAACGCAATTACGAAGGTTTCCTGCGCTAATGCGCCTGATCATGATGGGGCCACCTGGTGCGGGTAAAGGCACGCAGGCTGACATCGTGTGCTCGGATAAGTCCATTCCGCATATTTCAACAGGCGATATCTTCCGAGCGAATGTCACTCAAGGCACCGCATTGGGGATTGAAGCCAAGCGCTATATGGATGCCGGCGAGTACGTACCCGATGGCGTAACCAATGCGATGGTGCGCGACCGTCTAGCGCAGGCAGATTGTGCCAACGGGTTTTTACTCGATGGTTACCCTCGCACCATTGAGCAGGTTGGTGAACTTGATTCGATGCTCGCGGCACAAGGCGCGGGCATCGATGCAGTGGTTGAACTCACCGTCGATATTGACGAAGTTGTACAGCGATTGGTAAAGCGTGCAGCCGACCAAGGGCGTGCCGACGATACCGAGGAGGTAATTCGCCGACGGCTAGAAGTGTTTGCCGAGCAAACAGCGCCGCTAACCTCCCTTTACGCAAGCAGGGGCATACTTACTCAAGTTAGTGGCATGGGCGATGTCGCTGACGTGACGGCGCGTATTCACGCCGTGTTGAACTCCAGCGCGTGATTGCCCGTGTTTCGTAGGGGCGAGTCCATCCAAGTAAAGTCGCCTGATCAACTCGCTGTCATGCGTCGAGCGGGTCTCGTTGTTGCCCTAACTTTGCAGGCGGTGACGGCCGCGGTGCGCCCCGGCGTGACAACTCGCGAACTAGATTCCATCGCCCGTGACTGCATCAAATCAAATAACGCAACGCCGTCATTTTTGGGATACCACGGTTTCCCCGCAGTGATTTGTACTTCGGTCAATGAGGAGGTCGTTCATGGCATCCCAGGGGAGCGGGTGCTAGCAGATGGCGACCTAGTATCTATTGACTGCGGAGCCATTGTGGATGGCTGGCACGGTGATGCGGCGGTTAGTGTGCCGGTGGGTGAGGTTACGGCTGCGGTGCTGGCGCTATCAGCGGCGACCGAGGCGGCCATGTGGGCGGGCCTTGAGCAGGTGCGCGCCGGTAATCGATTATCGGATATCGGAAACGCCGTTGAGATAGCGATTAATGCAGCAGGGGATTACGGCGTGGTCGAGGATTACACGGGCCACGGTATAGGTACCAGCATGCATATGCACCCGCCTATTCCAAACCACGGAAAGCCAGGCAAAGGCCCGCTTTTAAAAGTTGGGATGGCATTTGCGATCGAGCCCATGGCGACTTTGGGTTCACCTACTGTCGGGGTACTAGCCGATGGCTGGACGGTCGTCGCGCTCGACGGCGGGTCAGCCGCGCACTGGGAGCACACCGTGGCTATCACCGAGTCCGGCCCGTGGGTGCTTACCGCTTTGGATGAAATCCACCTTTAAATTACCTGGTGAGATACCATCTGCCCATGCGCAAACTTATGAAAGCCACTGTAATTGCCGCCGCAGCCGCGGCGCTCACCCTGGGTGTCACCGCTACCAGCGGGGCCGCGACTTTGACCAAGAACCCAGACCCCACCTTGGTGGTGCTTCGGGTACCCACCCAGGTCTGGATCACCGATGGCGAGGCCATCGTGCTATCGCAGGAGACTAATAAGACCACTGGTTACTCCTGGTCAATCAAAGTCGCCGGCGACAAGTCGGCCGTAAAGGTATACGCGGGCCAATACCAGGCCCCCGCGAGTACCGGCATGGTCGGGGTAGCCGGCACCACCACCTGGTACATCAAGGCGCTAGCCCCGGGCCAAGCGGTCCTGAACTTGATTGCCACCCCGCCTGGCGGGGGCTCTTCAACCACCAAGAAACTGACCGTAACGGTCATCAACTAGGTACTTGCTGGTCCAGAGTCGAGCTCCGGATCGGGCCCCACCGGTCAAACTTGGGGGCCCGATTATGAGTAATCTGGGCTTGCCCATAGACTCAGCAGGCTGATGTGGGGCTTCCCCGTTCGTCCGCCGGCAAATTCTCGGTTTTCCGGGTGTTTAGGCGCGATGCGTGGTGGTGTCTCGTGCCGCGCAAGTAGCAATCAGCACACCTGGTGAAAGCGGAGGATATGGGCAAGAAAGACGGCGCGATCGAGCTCGAGGGCACGATCACCGAGTCATTGCCCAATGCAATGTTCCGGGTGGAGTTGGACAACGGGCACAAAGTGCTCGCGCATATCAGCGGCAAGATGCGGATGCACTACATCCGGATCCTTCCGGACGATCGAGTGGTCGTAGAGCTTTCGCCCTACGACCTCACCCGCGGCCGGATCGTCTACCGCTACAAGTAAGACCCAGCTCTAGGTACTACCCAAACTGACCGTTCGAACTCAAGGAAGAAGCCATGAAGGTCAAGCCGAGCGTGAAGAAGATCTGCGACAAGTGCAAAGTCATTCGTCGCCACGGTCGTGTAATGGTGATCTGCGAGAACGTTCGACACAAGCAGCGCCAAGGCTAATTGCCTTGACGTCGTAAGGCGGGCTTTCGGGGAGACAACCCGAACACCTGAAAATTACGCAGAACCCGACCCCTTGTGAAAGCAAGGACGACACCTTCGGACACGAGGCCGAAGACCTGCCTTGGCGGGCAGGACTGGTTCTGTACCCATACCCCGTGAATTAGCAGAAGAGAGAACGCCCCTATGGCAAGACTCGTTGGTGTCGACCTGCCGCGCGATAAGCGCATGGCGGTTGCACTCACTTACATCTACGGCATCGGCCGGTCCCAAGCAGCGAAAGCACTCGAAGCGACCGGAATAAGCCCGGACCTTAGGTCCCAAGAGCTAGGCGATGAGCAACTAGTCGCCCTTCGTGACTGGATTGACGTTAACCTCAAAGTTGAAGGCGATTTACGTCGCGAGGTTGCTGCTGATATCCGCCGCAAGGTTGAGATTGGTTGCTACCAGGGAATCCGTCACCGTCGCGGCATGCCGGTTCGTGGTCAACGAACCCACACCAATGCTCGTACCCGTAAGGGCCCGCGCAAGACCGTCGCCGGAAAGAAGAAGGTCGGCAAGTAAGCCGTCCCTTCACCCCAAAAACCACAGACGAGAATCCCAGGAGAGCGAGCAATGGCCCCGAAGTCAGGCAGCAAAGCGCCAGTCAAGAAGGTGCGGCGCAAGGAAAAGAAGAACGTGGCACACGGTCACGCTCATATCAAGAGCACGTTCAACAACACCATCGTGTCGATCACCGATCCCACGGGTGCGGTCATCGCATGGGCAAGCGCCGGACAGGTTGGCTTCAAGGGCAGCCGTAAGTCCACCCCATTCGCCGCGCAGCTAGCCGCTGAGGCCGCAGCGCGACGGGCAATGGAGCACGGAATGCGCAAGGTCGATGTCTTTGTCAAGGGCCCAGGCTCAGGACGCGAAACCGCGATTCGGTCGTTACAGGCAACGGGTCTTGAAGTTGGCTCGATTTCCGATGTCAGTCCGGTGCCCCACAACGGTTGCCGCCCATCCAAACGTCGACGCGTCTGATCGCGCAGAGAATTACTGAGAGCTAGGAGAAAAAGTACCCATGGCGCGATATACCGATGCGGATTGCAAGCGCTGCCGCCGCGAAAAAATGAAGCTCTTCCTCAAGGGATCTAAGTGCGAGTCACCTAAGTGCCCATTTGAGAAGCGTCCTTACCCCCCCGGCCAGCATGGTCGCGGCCGATCAAAGGACAGCGAATACCTGTTGCAGCTTCGGGAGAAGCAAAAGGCCACGCGCATGTATGGCGTGCTTGAGAAGCAGTTCTCGAATTACTACCTAGAGGCCCAGCGCCAATCTGGCAAGACGGGCGAGAATCTTCTGCGCATTTTGGAATCGCGCCTTGACAACGTCGTGTTCCGGGCTGGGTTTGCTAAGTCGCGCGACATGGCCCGTCAGTTGGTTACTCACGGCCACATGCTGGTCAATGGACACAAGGTTAATATCCCGTCGTACCGCGTTTCGCCGAACGACATCGTCGAGGTGCGCGTGGGTTCACGCGAAATGACACCATTTGTCATCGCCCACGCTGAAATTGGCGATCGCCCGGTGCCGGCATGGCTCGAGGTAATCCCGTCGCAGATGCGCATCTTGGTGCATTCACTTCCGGCGCGCGCAGTTATCGACACCCAGGTCAATGAACAGCTGATCGTCGAGCTCTACTCCAAGTAATTCGAGAGCGAGCCACCCGGCTCGATCTCACACGGCAATATCGCGATGTCATATATCGGTCGTCGCGGGAAGGAAGTACATCGTGCTTATTAGTCAGCGACCAATACTTACCGAAGAGTCAATCAGCGAGTTCCGCTCGCGTTTTGTGCTTGAGCCACTGGAGCCAGGATTCGGCTACACCCTAGGCAACTCACTTCGCCGCACGCTGTTGTCTTCGATACCGGGTGCCGCGGTGACGAGTCTGCGAATCGATGGTGTTCTTCATGAGTTCACGACGATTCCCGGTGTCAAGGAAGACGTCACTGAGGTAATCCTCAACATCAAACAACTTGTGGTTTCGAGCGAGCATGATGAGCCAGTTGTTATGTACCTGCGTAAGCAGGGCCCCGGTGATGTCACGGCCGCTGATATTCAGCCGCCAGCTGGCGTTGAAGTCCATAACCCAAACCTGCATATCGCGACCTTAAATGGCAAGGGCAAGCTCGAGATCGAGCTAGTCGTAGAGCGCGGTCGCGGCTATGTCTCGGCAACCTTGAATAAGCAGGCTGGTCAAGAGATCGGCCGGATCCCGGTTGACTCGATCTACTCACCGGTGCTCAAGGTCACCTACAAGATTGAGGCCACTCGCGTTGAGCAGCGCACCGACTTCGACAAGTTGGTCATTGATGTGGAGACAAAGCAGTCCATGCGCCCACGCGATGCGATTGCCTCGGCGGGAAAGACTCTGGTTGAACTGTTCGGCTTGGCGCGCGAACTAAACCTCGAGGCTGAAGGTATCGACATCGGCCCATCGCCGACCGACTCGTTCGTCGCTGAGCAGTTGTCGACGCCGATCGAGCAGCTTGATATGACCGTTCGTTCCTACAATTGCCTAAAGCGTGAGGGCATCCACACTGTTGGTGAACTAATCACCCGCAGCGAGGCGGATCTACTCGACATTCGCAACTTTGGAACGAAGTCAATTGACGAAGTCAAGGTAAAGCTCATCAGCCTAGGCCTTGGACTTAAGGACAGCCCGCCCGGATTTGATCCAGGTGCCGCCGTCTACTACGAAGATGATGATGACGATTATGACGATGAGGATTTCGCGCCGTTAGCGGTAGTCGAAGCTGCTCAACCAACTTTAGTCGTTGAAGAAATCGTCGAGGATGACTCTGCTTTTGCTGAGGATGAACAACTTTAATCCAGCTGTAACCACTGAACGCATTTCGACAGGAGAAGCACAATGCCTACGCCAACTAAGGGTCCTCGTCTGGGCGGGAGCCCGGCCCATCAGCGGCTAATGCTGGCCAACTTGGCAACCGCGTTGTTCGAGCACGGCAAGATCACGACGACGGAAGCCAAAGCCAAGCGCCTGCGCCCCCTCGCTGAGCGCTTAATCACCTTCGCCAAGCGTGGAGATCTCCATGCTCGGCGCCGGGTGTTGACGGTGGTCCGCGATAAGTCAGTCGTGCACACCCTGTTCACCGAAATTGGACCGAGTTTCGCAACTCGTACGGGGGGCTACACCCGAATCACCAAGATCGGACCCCGCAAGGGCGATAACGCACCCATGGCGGTTATCGAATTAGTTGAGCCCCTGACGGAGCAGGTAATTGCCGAGGCAACAGCCGCGACCAAGCGCGCTGCCAAAAC
>WLHM01000083.1 GCA_009702725.1 Actinomycetota bacterium
CTCGTATAACGACGCAGAATCAGGTAGCTGCCGGCCACGATCAACAGGAGTAGCAACATCCGGTAAATCGCAAACCCCGGCCAGGTGCCGAACACCTCGGTGAGCGCGCGCACCGGCGCGATCACCCCAAGCCGCGTCCAGTAGTAGGAAGGAAATGGCGAGCGGTCGGTTACTTCGTCACCAAAAAGCCCTAGTGAGGCATAGAACGACGAATCAGGAGTGTCGAGCCCGGACCAGCGCTGGGAGACCAGAGCGGTAAAAAGCGTGACACCGGCGATGGCCAAGCCCGCTTGGGCTCGGGGGTGCTGGCTCAGCTTGGTGCTCAGGGCTTCGGCACGCATGGACACCCGCCGAACTTACACCGCCCCTATTGCCAGCAGGTGCCTTTGATCAGGCTACGGGGGTAAGGGATTTCGTCACGGCAACAAGTTGCTGCCAGGTTAGATACTTCTTGCCACCCCATGTCTCGATCCAGACGATGGTCTTGCTCAGCCCCGGGCCCGCCGGCATGACGACGGTAACGTGGCCGCCGTACTTAGCAACATCGTCTTTCGTGCAATTTGTTATGACGCTGGGATCGCAGTAAGCGTAGATCTGAGCTTTCTTGCCATCGACCTTGAAGCTGTAGACAGATTCGCCAACACCGATATCAGAGCACATCGGGTTACCTTCTTCGATGGTGAAGCGAGCACCGGATTTCTTCCCGTAGGTGGCGATAAGTGGTGCATCGACGCCAGCGGGGCAATCAGTGCGGGCCGTGAAATTGGTGAGCTTTAAGTTCGCGGTATTGTCTGGCTCGTAGACCGTGTAGCCAACGCCCACTTGGTGATCCTCGTATTTATCGCCTGAACCCATGGCCAGGGCTGGTGCTGCCAACCCGGCGGTCAAAGTAAGTGCAGCGAATGCGCTGACGATGGTCTTCACATTGAGAATTGTCACTGTGGTCCCCTTGGTCGAATGGCTGATAGCCCCATCGTATGGCGAGCAGCGGAGCCAATCATTATTTTAGGCTCCGCTGCCCTAATTCTTTAGCCGATTGTTGAGTCTTCCGGCCTAAGCAGGCACCACCTTCGCAACCTTGGCGGCGGTCTGCACCCAAGCACTGCCGTTGTCGGTGTAACCGGCTGGCATGGCGTCCTTCTTTGACCAAGTGCTACCCGTGTCGGTGTAACCGGCGGGAGTGGCGTCCTTAACCTGGTTGGTGCCCTGTTGGCGGGTTTCATAAACCGCCGTGTATTCGTAACAGGTGTTGCCATAGAGCGTGCCCCAACCACAGGCATTGCCATCGAATGGATGTGACCGCTCGGTGGTGCCGATTTGCACCTGCACGTAGTTCGGTTCGCTGTGATAGGTGTAGCCGATCGAGGTGTAGGTGTAGGCACTTGTCTTTTCACAGACACCACTACCGGTTTCGGTATAGGCATCAGGGCAGACGTAGATAGTGCGGGTGCTGGGTGACGCCGGGCCTGGTGCTGGTGCGGGTGCTGGTGCCGGAGTCGCCGGTTTTGCCTCAGTCGGCTTAACCGCAACAGGCTTTTCAGCTGGCTCAACCTCAATAACAACTACCACCGGCTCAGTCGCGCCAGTGCTCTTAATGCCGGTGATGTCGGCCAATGAACGCTCCATGCGAGCCACCGATGACTTACCGGTACCCG
The DNA here is from genome assembly GCA_009702725.1 of Actinomycetota bacterium. Lineage (GTDB taxonomy): Bacteria > Actinomycetota > Actinomycetes > S36-B12 > S36-B12. Next base: position 1,656 of record WLHM01000083.1, read on the forward strand.
CGGAGTTTTTCGGGGTAATGGTGAAGACATACAAGGCGTCAGGGTCAAGGCCAGAAAGCATTGAAGACTTTGCTGCCGAGCTGCTGCGCGTGGTGGTGCCAGTCATTTCAGCGGTCACAGTTTTACCTGAGCCACCTGCTGGCTTCGCAGTGATGACGTACGTAACACCTGCGCCGCCGTTCGTCTTGGTGGCTTTATGTGACCAGTCGAGTTTCACCGTGTTGTTCTTTGACGTGGTGCGCACGACGAGATCAGTTGCCGAGCCAACCGCATTAACTGGTGTGCCCGAGCCGATGATTTTACCGTCGTGAACAACTACATAGTTGGCGCCGGCGATGAGATTAGAGAAGGTAACTCGACCAGACTTATCCGGTGACTTGGTAATTGGTGTGGTGCTACCAGGGCCGGATCGGGTGACGATGGTGACACTTGAGCCGTGCACTCCGGTAACAGTTAGCCCGCGTGGGCTACTTGCCAAAATGCTGGGCTTGGCAGCAGTTTCTGCTGCCGCGACGACGGTGCCGGGGGATTCAGCGGCGTATGCGGTGGTGGCAGACCCGATGGCGGTCAATCCAATTGCCAGGGCCAAGGTGATGCCGCTCAGGGCGGCTAGTGCGTTGCGCTTCATGTTGGGAGTGTTGCCCGACACGCCAAAGAGTTAAACCTACGATTTCGACAATTGTGGAAAAGTCAGCGTTTTGTGTTAACGGTGAGCTCTCCTGTTGCGAATGTGACGTATGGGCTGAAAATATTTACGTCCAATGCGTCATTCAGGTAGTCCGCCATCACCGTATTGGCCACCCGCAACGTCATCCCCCGGTAAATCGTGGTGCGCGTAAAGGCCCCATAGATATTCGACTTAGCGGTGATTGACTTAATCACGAAGAGCCGGCGGTTGATGCCGCCCTGCGTCACGCAATCCACGACTTTGGCTTTGGTGTCTATCACCGGGGTCGCGCAGTTCACGAAATCACCGGTTGCCACGTTGGTGAGCCGGGAGCCACCTGATGCAAAATTCGCGCTGCCGTTAACCGCAACGATCGGCAAAGTGACTTCGATACCAGTGTTATTAAAGTTACTGATGGCCGAACCAGGTGAGACCCCGGTGATCCGGACGTCAGCTGACTCCCAGGTCGGCACGATGCCATTGGCGGTGCGAAAGACAAAGGAGCCGTTGGCGTTGGTGGTGCTGCGCGGGGCGCTGGCCTGGCCACCTTGGCCGGTGGTGGCAGAACTTGGCACAACCGAGGTGGCCACCAGGGTCGCGGTGGTCGCGGCGATCACCAAAGCCCAGATCGCAGGTCGCCTTAGTCGCAGATTCATCTTGGGGTAAGGATAACCCTGTTTGGCGGCTCCGCCTTGCTACTAGCCGCGAATGATCGCGTTGCTCGCCAAAGTGAGCTCTGGCCCGGTGGCAGCACGCACTTCATCAACGCTGACACCGGGTGCGGTTTCGACAAGCACCAGGCCACCGGGGGCGACGTCGATTACGGCCATATCGGTGATTATTCGATTTACCACCTTTTTGCCGGTGAGCGGCAGGGAGCACTCGTCAACGATCTTGTGAGTGCCATCGCGGGCGACGTGCTCCATCATGACTATGACCAAGCGCGCACCGTGCACTAGATCCATCGCACCGCCCATGCCCTTGACCATTTTGCCGGGGATCATCCAATTGGCGAGATCACCGGTGGTTGAAACCTGCATCGCGCCCAAAACCGCCGCGTCAATATGGCCGCCGCGAATCATCCCAAAGCTGGTTGCTGAGTCAAAGAATGATGCGCCCGGCAGCACGGTGACAGTTTCTTTACCGGCATTGATGAGATCGGGGTCGACGTGGCCATCTTCAGGGTAGGGGCCGGTGCCGAGAATCCCGTTTTCACTTTGCAAAATAACGTTGACGCCGGCCGGCAGATGGTTCGGGATAAGGGTCGGCAGGCCAATGCCGAGGTTGACATATTGACCGTCGGTTAGTTCTTCACCAACACGTGCGGCCATCTCTTCGCGGGTCCAGGTCATGTTGGGTTCCTAACGGTGCGGCGCTCGATGCGCTTGCCGGCAACTTGCTCGGGGGTCAGGGCGACGACACGTTGCACGAAAACACCGGGCACGTGCACTTGTTGGGGATCAATTTCACCGGGTTCAACAAGTCGCTCAACTTCAGCGATGGTGATTCGCCCAGCGGTGGCGGCGAGGGAGTTGAAGTTACGGGTGGCCTTATCGAAAACTAGGTTGCCCGTGGTGTCACCGATGCTCGCTCGAACAAATGCGAAGTCGGTGGTTATGCCGTGCTCGAGCACGTAATCACGTAGCTGACCGCGCACCTCGAACGCGCGAACCTCTTTCGGCTGGGAGGCAACGGCCACCGTGCCGTCGGCATTATGACGAAGTGGCATCCCGCCTTCGGCGACGAAAGTGCCGACACCGGCAGGGGTGAAAAAGGCAGGAATACCAGCGCCGCCGGCGCGTAGCCGCTCAGCCAGGGTGCCTTGCGGCACGAGTTCAACTTCGAGTTCACCGGTCAGGTATTGACGCTCGAACTCCTTATTCTCACCGACATATGACGAAGTCATGCGGGCTATCAACCCGGCGCGTAGCAGCAACCCAAGGCCCCAGTCATCGACACCGCAGTTGTTACTCACGACATCAAGGTCGGTCGGTTTTATTTCCAGTAATGCGCTGATCAGAGTGTCAGGGATACCAGAGAGCCCGAAGCCGCCGACGGAGATACTGGCGCCACTCGTGATATCAGCGACCGCCTCACGTGCGGATGCCACCACCTTGCTCATGATTTTTCGACCTTTCGTTAGGTCTTGCGCTTACCTCAGCAAAAATTCTTAAAGAAGTTCCAAGATGGTGGCATTTGCCATGCCGCCACCTTCACACATTGTCTGTAGGCCGTACTTGATGTTGTTTCGACGCATGTGATGGATCATGGTAGTCATGAGGCGAGCACCCGAAGCACCTAGTGGGTGGCCCAGTGCGATGGCGCCGCCATTTGGGTTGGTTAGCGCCGGGTCAGCGCCGATCTCTCGGTACCAAGCACCGAGCACCGCGGCAAATGCCTCATTAACTTCAAAAGTTCCGATGTCTGCGAGTGCAAGACCACTGCGCTGCAACGCTTTTTTGGTCGCAGGGATCGGGCCGGTCAACATGATTATTGGGTCGACGCCGGCGAGGGCAAAGGTATGGAAACGCGCCAGGGGCTTGAGCCCGAACTCGCGGGCTTTCTCCGATGAAGTGATGAGCATCGCCGCGGAACCGTCGGAGATTTGCGAGGCGTTACCGGCGGTGACAACACCGCCCTCCTTGAACGGGGTCTTCAAACCCGCCAGCGACTCCAAGGTGGTGCCGGCACGGATCCCCTGATCGGTGCTGACAACTCCACTAGCTGTGGTGATCGGGATGATCTCGTCAGCGAAAAGACCAGCCGCGGTCGCGTCAGCAGCCCGCTCATTTGAGGTGACCGCGATTTGATCAAGGTCAGTGCGGCTCAAATTCCATTGCTCAGCGATCATTTCGGCGCTAATGCCTTGGCCAACCAAACCGCCGTTATAACGGTCAATCATGCGGGGCCCGAACGGCCCCTCGCCGCCGGCGGCATTGGAGAACATCGGCACGCGTGACATAGATTCGACGCCACCAGCTATCACGAAGTCATATTGCCCAGCTATCACGCCGGCGGCGCCAAAGTGCGCTGCCTGCTGGCTCGACCCGCACTGCCTATCGATTGTTACGCCGGTTACCTCCTCGGGGAAGCCAGCCGCTAGCGCGGCATTTCGACCAACATTGAAAGCTTGTTCGCCAACTTGCGAGACTGCGCCCCAGATCACGTCATCAATCAGTGCTGGATCGATACCCGTGCGCTCGATGAGACCTTGCAGCACCATGGCTGAGAGATCAACGGGGTGAATCCCGCTTAGCGCACCCTTCTCGGGCTTGCCGATCCCCACTGGGCTGCGCACTGCACCGACGATGACTGCGTCGCGAACCATTTTGTCTCCCTTGATTGTTGACTTGATGTTACTGACTTGATGTTTGTTATTGAGGGTCGCACTCGTGTTACATCGAGATGCCACCGTCGACAGGAAGCACGACCCCTGTTACGTATGCGGCTTCTTCAGAGGCAAGGAATCCGACGGCAGCGCAAATTTCGACGGGTTCAGCAAACCTGCCGGCCGGTATAACAGCTGCCAACTCAGCGAGTTTGTCAGCGGGTATCGAGGCGATCATTCGCGTAGCAGCACTTGGCGAGATCGCATTTACGGTTACCCCAAAACGCGCGAGTTCTTTGGCAGCGGTCTTGGTAAAACCGATGATGCCAGCTTTAGCGGTGGCGTAATTGGCCTGCCCCGTATTGCCGTGTAACCCGGTGTATGAAGTCACATTTATTACGCGCCCATACTCTTGTGCGCGAAAATGGGGGATACAAGCGCGCGTGAATTTGAAAGTGCCGCCGGCATGGACCGCGAGAACAGCCTCCCAATCTTCATCGGTGATCTTCCAGAGC
>WLHM01000084.1 GCA_009702725.1 Actinomycetota bacterium
CCGCTGCTGGCCGGATTCGCGGGTCTGCAGGGCGTGAAAAGCCAGCTGGCCGGGCGGGTACTCGGCAACAAATGAGTTGACGACTTCAATGACTCGGGCCTCATCGGCGGCATTTAGTGCTCGATCCATCAGCCCGTGGACTGAATTGCGGACCAAGGTGAACCCCGTCCACAAGATGTTCAGCCCTACTGCAATGGCAACTATTGAGTCCAGTGGCAGCCAGCCGGTTAGGGCAACTAAGCCAACGCCGATCACGACGCCAATTGATGTCCAGACATCGGTAATCAAGTGCTTTCCGTCAGCGACCAAAGTAAGTGATCGGTGTCTGCGCCCGGCCCGCAAGATCAGCCAGCCGACCGCGGCATTAATAGCTGTCGCAATGAGTGTGATGAGCAAGCCGACCCCGACGGTATCGAGGGCTTGTGGGTGCAGAAGCCTTTCGATGGCGGTGTAAACGATTAATATTGCGGCAACAAAGATCATCAGCCCTTCGATGCCCGCTGAGAAGTACTCAACCTTGCCGTGGCCGTAGTGGTGGGTGCTGTTCGCGGGGCGCGAGGCGATGGACAATGCGATTACAGCGACAATTGCCGCTACTAGATTTACCACGGATTCAAGGGCGTCGGAAAGCAGGCCGACGGAGCCGGTCAGTAGGTACGCCCAAATCTTAAGTGCGATAGTTGCCAGGGCAGCGGCTATCGAGAGCCAGGCCCAAAGTGCCAAGGATCGTGGCTCGGTTGTGCGACCAGTTATGGAACTATGGTTCACCAAGTAATCATGTCAGGTAAGCAGCGCCCTGTTCTGGTGAGTGCGAGAGCACTCGGTACCGAAGGGTGCAACGATATGCTGGTGCACCCAAGATTTGAGGCCGCGATCCTTGAGATTCGAGAAATCGGGTCGCGTTTCACCGAACACCGAAACTCACTGGCTGCCGGTGGCTTGGCCTACTTCGTCGCCCTCGCGGTTGCGCCGGCCGCAATAGTCATAGGTGCCTTGACCGGCTTGCTGGTTGGACCAGGTCAAGTGCGCGCGGCACTAAATTCACTAGCAGCGCAGGCCCCAATCGAAGCGAGTGCGCTAAAGCCGGTTACTGACTCCCTTGTTGCTGCTACCGAACATTCATCCGTGGGGGGAGTTACCGCTACCTCGATAGTCGGCGGGCTGGTGGCGATCTATGCCGCTTCTAAAGTTGTTTATGGGGTGCGCCTTGCGCTCGACGGAGTCTTCGAAACAAAAGCCAAACGCCGCGGCCTTATCGGACGAGTTATTGCGACTTTGATCACTTTGATCGGCATGGTGCTAGTGGTTAGCGCCTTTGTTGCCCTAACGGTGTTACCTCGAATTCTGTATTGGCTGGGTTGGACAGAGGTTAGGGTCTTTTCGGGTATCGGGGTAATCGACTGGGCAGTTTGCGCCCTACTCATTTGGCTGGCTACAAGGTGGGTCATGCAACATGCGCCTAATAACCCAAGGCCGATTCCGTGGCGCGCCCTGGGTCCAATCGTCACGACAATATGGTTGCTGTTGGTAAGCGCTGGACTTGGGGTCTATGCAAATTTGTCCACAACCCTTGGTTCGGCAATTGCCGTATTTGGTGGGATTGTGGTTTTTTTGCTCTGGTTTTATGTGGGTTTCATGGGCCTGCTAGTAGGTGCCGAAATTGAGGCGCAAAGCCAGCGAAAAAGTGATTTCGCAAATTAGATTTGGGAGTCCTGTGGCGCGTGGGGCGAGAGTCGAGCTAAGTCAGCAATCCTGACCGTTTCCTTACAAGAATCGCTGCATTTAATGTTTGACCTACTCAAAATGTAGGTACATCAGTAGGTGCCACTTCCGAATCGGGGGATTAGGAAGTGGCATAAGTGAAGGGCCCCGCCAATCGGCGAGGCCCTTCACGTTAAGCAGGTTTAGCTAGCCAACGGTAACTTTGTCAGCCTGTGGGCCCTTGGGGCCCTGAACGATCTCGAACTCCACTGCCTGGTTCTCTTCAAGTGAACGGTAGCCGTCCGACTGGATTGACGAGTAATGGACGAAAACGTCCGGTCCGCCGTCAGCCTGGGCGATGAAGCCGTAGCCCTTCTCAGCGTTAAACCATTTCACGGTGCCTTGAGCCATGGTGCACATTCTCCTTGCGCGGAACGTCGCGACGGACGGTCGCCCGTCGCGTGGCCTAGCCGTTCAACCTCGTCCCGGCATCTGTGCACGTGCTCAGAAACTCCGACACCCACCAAAGTGGGCACTATAGAACGGTGGTGCTGATCTGGCCTTGCCTAATTTAAGCATAGCCGCCGGCCCCCCGAGAATAGGTAAAAATGAGTAGATACGCTCCACCAGTGACTCCAGAAGATTTGGCGGTGAGCGTGCGCGCTGCGGTTTTGGAGTGGGTATCCCAGAGCGGCCAAGTACTTGAAATCCCGGCAGAGTTGAGGCTGGAGCGCCCGAAATCGCGTGAACATGGGGATTATGCGACCAATATCGCTCTGGCATTATCAAAGTCAGCCCAGTTGTCCCCCCGGGTAATTGCCGAATCCTTGGCGCCCCTGATCGCTGAAATTCCCGGGGTTGCAGCGGCTGAGATTGCTGGGCCGGGATTCATTAACATCCGCCTAGATAGTGCCACTTTGGGTGAAACGGCACAGATTATTGTCGCGGCGGGTGCCGCCTATGGCACCGGTGCTGCCCTTGCCGGCCAGCAAATCAACGTCGAATTTATCTCAGCCAACCCAACAGGACCGTTGCATCTTGGTCACACTAGGTGGGCTGCGGTGGGTGATGCCATCGCCCGGGTACTTGTTGCCGCCGGGGCTAAGGTGTCGACCGAGTTTTATATCAATGACCGTGGTGTGCAGATGGATAAGTTTGGTGCATCGGTCATGGCATCGGCGCACGATCAAGTGATCCCCGAAGACGGCTACCAGGGTGCTTATATCCATGATCTTGCCGCGGCCATTGTCATTGCGCGCCCGAGTATCAAAGAGTTACCGATCGAAGAACAGTTCATCTCATTTCGTGAAGCCGCCTACGCGCTTCAGTTAAAGCAGCAGCAGCAGGTTCTTGAACAGTTCCGTACACATTTTGATTTATGGGCATCTGAGCGCGCCCTACATGAATCAAATGCAGTTGAGCACGGGCTGGATAGGCTGCGAGCTCAGGGTCATGTGTATGAGCTTGATGGCGCAGTGTGGCTGCGCACTACTGATTTTGGTGACGATAAAGACCGAGTATTAATCAAAGCTGATGGCGAATACACATACTTCGCATCCGACACCGCCTACTACGTGGACAAACGTGAGCGCAACTTTGATATTTGTATTTACCTACTCGGGGCAGATCATCACGGATACGTGAATAGGCTGCGGGCCGTTGCTGCCTGCAACGGCGATCAACTCGATCAGGTTGAAGTCCTGATTGGGCAGTTGGTGAAAATCACACGTGGCGGTCTGGAAGTAAAGCTGTCAAAACGAGCTGGCAACATTGTCACCCTTGATGAGTTTGTTGACGAAGTGGGGGTCGACGCCGCAAGGTACTCGCTCATCCGTTATCCAGTGGATTCCCCGTTGACCCTTGACCTTGAGGTCATCACGCTGCGCAGCAATGACAATCCAGTTTTCTACGTCCAGTATGCCCATGCACGCATCGCCTCAGTCCTTCGTAACGCGGCCGAGCTTGGCATAGCTTGGCAAGACCTTAATTTTGACGGTGGCTTACTTTCGCATGAGCGTGAGAACGAACTCCTTGGGGCACTTGCTGAGTTTCCTAGAGTTGTTGCTGGTTCGGCTGAGCTTCGCGAACCCCACCGGGTAGCTCGCTATCTTGAGGATCTGGCAGCGATCTACCACCGCTTCTACGACAGTTGCCGGGTTTTGCCGCGCGGTGATGAGGAGTTGGCACCCGAGCAGGTGGCGCGACTTTGGCTATGTGCCGCAACTCGTCAAACGATTTTCAATGGCCTGCAATTGCTCGGGGTCAGCGCACCTGATCGAATGTAACCGGCTATCTAATACCCTGCGCCTGTGCATAACTCCGAATCTTCGCTTAGCGCCATTGCTGCTGCCGACTTAAACCAGGCGATCTGGCCGAAGTCGGCGCTGCGCAATATCGCGGGCGCACTTGAGATTGCCGGTGTGGATTGCCGCGATTTAGTTGTGGAGTATCAATCGCCGGTATATGTACTTGATGAAGGGGATGCTCGAACAAGGGCTCGCATCTTTCGTGAGTCATATGAAACTGCCGGTGCAAGTATTGTTTACTATGCGGCTAAGGCTTTCTTAGCAACAGCAATCGCTAGATTGGTAACCGAAGAAGGACTCGGGATCGACGTTGCATCTGGCGGTGAGCTCGCGGTAGTTCTGCGTGCAGGGGTGCCAGGAGACCGCATTTTAATGCATGGCAACAACAAGTCCATGGCTGAAATAGAAATGGCGCTGGCTGCCGGGGTAGGTCGCATTGTAGTTGATTCATTCGATGAGATCGTTCGCGTAGCTGATGCTGCGACCAGATCTGGAATGGTGCAGCAGGTATTGGTTCGAGTAACTGTCGGTGTGGAGGCGCACACTCACGAGTTCATCGCCACGGCACACGAGGATCAAAAGTTTGGGCTCTCGGTTGCGTCAGGTGATGCGGCTGAAGCTATAAGGCGCATCGTGAAACTGCCGTCACTATCCTTTGCCGGATTGCATTCACACATTGGTTCGCAGATTTTTGACGCATCCGGCTTTGAAGAGGCGGCTCGGAGAGTTGCCGCCTTCACCAGAACACTTCGTGAAGAACAGGCGGTTGTTGTCCGCGAACTCAATCTAGGTGGTGGCATGGGCATCGCTTATGTTGAAGGGGATGATCCCCTTGAAGTAGCCGCGATGGCCCAGCAAATCTGCTCAGTCGTTCGCACCGAATGCGAATTGGCCGGTATCGAGCTGCCCGAGTTGGCATTTGAGCCTGGCCGGGCAATTATCGGTCCAGCCGGAGTGACCATCTATGAAGTCGGCACGGTGAAGCCGATTGAACTCGATAGTGGTGTGATCCGCACTTATATCAGCGTTGACGGCGGGATGAGCGACAACATCCGCACGGCCCTTTATGGCGCGGATTACTCGGTGGTGCTGGCTTCTCGGATATCAAATGCCGAGCCCATGTTGACCAGGGTGGTGGGCAAGCATTGCGAGTCGGGCGACATCGTGGTGCGTGATGCCTGGCTCCCCTCAGATATCGCACCCGGAGATCTATTGGCGGTGGCGGCAACCGGCGCCTACTGTCGTTCGATGTCTTCCAACTACAACTACTTGCCCAGGCCCGCGGTTATCTCGGCGCACGATGGCACTACCTCGGTGGTATTGCGCCGCGAAACCATGGATGACCTATTGGCTTTGGATCCTGGTGCCTGATCTACTGGCACCCTGATCTACTGGCACCCGGATCTATTGGCGCTCTGAACCGGCAACTAACTCTGCGGGCAACTCTTCGGTCGAGCGGGTGATCATCCAGATTCCCACGGCGATAACCGCACCAACTAAAGGTGCCAAAAGGAAGAGCCACACTTGTCCGAGCGCTTCGCCACCGGCAAATAGTGCTGGACCAAATGAGCGGGCCGGGTTCACCGAAGTACCGTCAAGGGGGATGCCAACCAAGTGCACGAGGGTAAGGGTCAAACCAATAGCGATTCCGGCGAATCCAGGGGCTGCTACTCGTTCCGTCACCAACAAGATCACCAGTACGAAGGCACCGGTTAGTAGTACTTCCAGCAGGAAGGCACCGGCCATATTGATATTGCCATTGTCATATGAGTTGGTGCCCAGGCTGCCGGTGTAGTCGGTGACCCCGAATGAGGAGACAAAGAGTTTCAGCACGGCCCCGGCCAAGATCGCCCCAAGGAATTGGGCTACCCAATAGGCGAGGGCGTCTTTGGCGCTCATGCGCCGACTTAAGGCCATGCCCAAAGTCACCGCAGGGTTTACGTGGGCTCCGGAGATGGGGCCGAATGCATAGGCGATGCCCAGCAGGACGAGGCCAAAAGCCAACGCGACCCCAACCACACCGTTACCAGGCCCACCGCCCGCTACCCCCACTTTGGCTGCAATTCCAAATACGGCGGCGCCAACAGCTAGAAAAACTAATAAAAAGGTGCCGAC
>WLHM01000085.1 GCA_009702725.1 Actinomycetota bacterium
ATCGGCGGGCATGGATGTTGCGCGCCTAAACCTTTCGCACGGGGAACATGAGCAGCACACGGAGGTTTATGCGGCAGTGCGCCAGGGCGCCGATGAGGCCGGCCGGGGGGTTGGGATTCTGGTAGATCTGCAGGGGCCGAAGATCCGCCTGGGCCGCTTTGCATCCGGGCCGGTGCTACTTGAGGTCGGGGCCGAATTCACCGTTACTACCGAAGTGGTGCCCGGTGACGCTTCCATTGTCTCTACCACGTACTTGGGGCTACCCGATGATGTGCACCCGGGGGATCGGGTGCTGGTTGACGATGGACGGATCACCTTGGAGGTAACTGCAGTTGATGGTCCGCGCGTCGTAACGCGGGTCATCGAAGGTGGCCGCGTATCGGATAACAAGGGCTTTAACTTACCGGGTGTTGCGGTGAGCGTTCCGGCTATGTCCGAGAAGGATATTGCTGATTTACGGTGGGCACTGCGCATCGGAGCCGACATGATCGCTCTTTCCTTTGTGCGCTCGGCGGCCGATATTGAAGATGTACATCGCATTATGGACGAAGAAGGTGTGCGTCTGCCCGTGCTAGCTAAGGTCGAAAAGCCGCAGGCGGTTGACAATATTGTAGAAATTGTCGAAGCTTTCGATGGCATTATGGTGGCCCGAGGTGATCTCGGTGTTGAATTACCGCTGGAGGCAGTGCCACTGGTACAAAAGCGTGCAATTCAATTATGTCGTGAACTTTCAAAGCCGGTAATTGTCGCAACTCAGATGCTTGATTCGATGATTTCCGCAACCCGGCCCACTCGGGCGGAGGTGAGCGATGTGGCAAATGCGGTACTCGATGGCGCTGACGCCTTAATGCTCTCTGGCGAGACCAGCGTTGGTGAACATCCAACCTTGGTTGTCGAGACCATGGCGCGAATCATTGAGCACGTTGAGCTAGAGGCGCTGGACTCGCTGCCAGAGCTAGGTGACGAGCGCCAAGGTTCAACGGCGCGGGCACTTACCCATGCTGCGGTCAATGTCGCTGATGAGATCAAGGCGAGCCACCTAATCGCATTCACTGAGACCGGTCTATCGGCGCGCCTAATTGCGCGCTGGCGCAATCAGACTCCGCTGCTTGCATTCACCACGAACGCGCGGGTGCGTAGTCAACTTTCTTTGGTTTGGGGAGTCGAGACTTTCTTAGTGGCAGGCGTCATACATACCGATGACATGGTTGTGCAGGTTGACCGTGCCTTGCTAGAAATCGGCCGAGCGAGCGCTGGCGAGCGTGTTGTCATAGTCGCTGGTGTGCCACCGGGCGTACCGGGCACCACCAACGGTATGCGGGTGCATACAATCGGATCTCGCCCGAGCGGCTGAACAATATTTCGGCCATTTGCGCTAAGGTGAACACGTTAGACGTCCTTTAAGCCCGTTCAGTGAGACGGGGAAGGGGGTCCATTTAATGGATTCTGCACGGTCGGTAGTGCTTGACGCTGGCGACATTGGTCGAGCAATAAGGCGCATCGCCCATGAGGTAGTTGAGCGAAATAAGGGCGCAGCCGATCTCATCTTGTTAGGTATTCCTACCCGCGGTGTGTTCTTGGCCCGGCGCATAGCTGCTGCAATTGAAAGCATTGAAGGTGGCACGGTCTCGGTAGGTGCCCTTGATGTCACCTTGTACCGCGATGACTTACGGCTACGCCCAACTCGAGCGCTAGAACCGACTGCGATCCCGACCGATGGCATTGATGACAAAGTTGTAGTCCTGATTGATGACGTACTTTTTTCTGGACGCACGGTTCGTTCTGCCCTAGATGCACTTAATGACATAGGGCGTCCACGGGCCGTCCAACTTGCTGCACTTGTTGACAGAGGGCACCGAGAATTGCCGATTCGTGCAGATTATGTTGGTAAAAACCTGCCGACTGCATTAGCCGAGCAGGTTCGGGTGCGGCTTGTCGAGTTCGATGATTTCGATGAAGTCACCATCGAAGGCGGTGCGAGATAGATGCGGCATCTACTTTCAGCTGGTGATCTTGATGTTGATTCCGCTTGCCTGATCCTAGATACTGCTGCACAGCTGGCAGCTATTACTGATCGATCGGTCAAGAAGTTGCCAACACTTCGAGGTCGCACCGTGGTGAATTTGTTCTTTGAGGATTCCACTCGTACTCGAATTTCATTTGAGATTGCGGCCAAGCGACTTTCCGCCGATGTCATCAACTTTGCCGCAAAAGGTTCGAGCGTGTCGAAAGGCGAAAGCCTTAAAGACACCGCGCTCACTTTGGAAGCCATGGGCGCAGACGCGGTAGTGATTCGTCATGGTTCTTCGGGGGCCCCGCATCGACTTGCAACCGCTGGTTGGATTCAGGGAAGTGTCGTCAACGCTGGTGACGGCACCCACGAACATCCAACGCAGGCGCTACTGGATGCCTTTACTATCCGACACCATTTACGCGACAACGCTGGGGATTTAGCCGGCGTGCGAGTGGCGATCGTCGGAGATATCTTGCATAGCCGAGTCGCTAGGTCGAATGTGTTACTGCTTCGCACCCTAGGCGCGCACGTAACAGTTGTTGCGCCGCCGACTTTACTGCCTTATGGAGTTGGCGAGTGGTCCTGCGCTGTCAGTTATGACCTAGACGAAGTTCTACCCCATGTTGACGCAGTCATGATGTTGAGGGTGCAGTCAGAGCGCATGCTCGCGGCGTACTTTCCATCAGTTAATGAGTATGGCCGTCGGTATGGTCTAGATACTCGCCGGATGGGGTTGTTGCCGGCTCATGCGATCGTGCTACACCCTGGTCCGATGAACAGGGGCATGGAAATTTCCGCTGATGTTGCTGACGGTGAACGCGCGGTGATGGTTGAACAAGTCTCGAACGGTGTGAGTATTCGAATGGCCGTCCTTTACCTACTCCTTGGCGGCATGACTGATGATGTAAAGAAGGAGACTTAATGCCTCAAGAGAAGACAGTGTTACGTGGAGTGCGCCCATATGGTGAAGATCCAGTAGACATTGTGGTGGCGGCTGGTGTTATCGCTGAGATCGCCGCGGCAGGTAGCGGTTCGGGCCGGATAATTGAGGCTTCCGGTTTAATCGCTCTCCCCGGCTTCGTTGATGTACACACGCACCTGCGTGAGCCTGGACGCGAGGATGCAGAGACCGTAGAGACTGGTTCGCGGGCGGCGGCTCTGGGCGGGTTCACCGCTGTTTTCGCTATGGCGAATACCTCGCCGGTTGCCGACACCGCCGGTGTGGTCGAGCAAGTTTGGCATCTTGGTAAAGCAACCGGGCTAGTTGATGTCTTTCCGATAGGAGCGGTAACGGTAGGTCTGGCCGGCGAGCAATTGGCCGAACTTGGTGCAATGGCGACTTCGGCGGCGCAGGTTCGGATGTTTAGCGATGATGGAAAGTGTGTTCACGATGCTGCCATCATGCGTAGGGCACTTGAATATGTGAAAGCCTTTGACGGAGTAATCGCCCAGCATGCCCAAGAGCCGCGGCTGACCGTCGATGCGCAGATGAATGAAGGCGTCCTTTCAGGGCAACTGGGCCTGACCGGTTGGCCCGGAGTAGCCGAGGAGTCAATAATCGCGCGCGATGTACTACTTGCGGAGCATGTTGATTCGCGGCTGCATGTTTGTCATGTATCAACAGCCGGATCAGTCGAAGTCATTAGATGGGCCAAGAGCCGAGGTATAAATGTAACGGCCGAGGTAACGCCCCATCACCTGCTACTTACGGAAGACCTAGTTGCGAGTTATGACCCGATCTACAAAGTTAATCCCCCCCTTCGCGCGAGTTCAGATGTAGCCGCACTCAGAGCAGCGCTGGCAGATGGCACCATCGATGCAATTGCAACAGATCACGCGCCGCACCCCCACGAAGACAAGGATTGTGAATGGGCTGCTGCGGCATTTGGCATGCTGGGATTGCAGACTGCATTTAGTGTCGCGGTGCTTACGATGATCGATTCTGGGTTACTGGATTGGCGCACCCTTGCCGACCGGATGTCGGTTCGTCCGGCCCGGATAGGTCGGGCGCTCGGGCATGGGCACGATCTGAAAGTCGGCGCACCCGCCAATATCTGTGTGGTTGACCCCGGGGCGTCCTGGGTGGTTGAACCCGCGACTTTAGCCTCGAAAAGTAGAAACAGCCCGTACTCAGGGATGACATTGCCGGGCAAAGTCATGCACGTGCTCAAGGCTGGTAAGCCGACTGTCGAGGAAGGGGACCTCGCGTGTTGAATAGTGACGTGACCAAGCCAATCCACCGCGAGCAGGGCGTCTTGGTTCTCGAGGACGGTCGAGTTTCTCGAGGGCAAAGTTATGGGGCTCTAGGCGCCACCTTTGGCGAGGCGGTCTTTAACACGGGGATGACCGGCTACCAAGAGACACTTACCGATCCGTCGTATCACCGTCAGGTGGTAATCATGACCGCCCCGCATATTGGCAATACCGGGGTGAATGACGAAGACGGAGAGTCTGAACGTATTTGGGTGGCCGGTTACGTAGTCCGCGACCCTTCGCGGGTTTCATCGAATTGGCGGGCCACCCGTGGCCTAGAAGACGAACTGCGAGATCAGGGGATTGTGGGCATATGTGGTGTTGACACCCGTGCCTTGACCCGACACCTGCGCGAATGCGGGGCCATGCGTGTCGGGATTTTTACTGGCGAGCAAGCCAGCCGGCCAATTACGGACTTATTGGCTCAAGTCCAATCGAGCCCATCAATGGCGGGGGCGAATCTCACTGGCGCGGTGACCACCACCAAGGCTTACACGGTACCTGCGATCGGAACCCGTGAATTTACGGTGGTGGCGGTTGATCTCGGCCTTAAGGCCATGACCCCCTACCGCCTGTCCGAGCGCGGGGTTGAGGTGCAGGTGGTCCCCTCGCTGGCTACCACAGCCGAAATCATGGACAGGAATCCAGACGGAGTGTTCTTTTCAAATGGCCCCGGTGATCCAGCAGCGGCTGATGCCGCCGTTAACTTGATGTCGGAGCTGCTTGCCGCTCGCGTACCAGTTTTTGGTATTTGTTTCGGTAATCAAATCCTTGGTCGGGCGTTAGGGCTGGAGACGTACAAGTTGCGATACGGCCATCGCGGCATAAATTCACCGGTGCAGGATCTGCGCACCGGACGCGTGAGCGTGACTGCGCACAATCATGGGTTCGCTGTTGACGCCCCCCGTGATGGATCATTCCAAACGCCTTTTGGAGCAGCTGAAGTAAGTCACGTATGCCTAAACGATGACGTCGTCGAGGGCCTACGTTGCCTTGAGATACCGGCATTCAGTGTGCAGTATCACCCGGAGGCTGCAGCTGGTCCACACGATGCGGCTGGTTTATTTGATGAGTTTGTTGATTTGATGAGAGCTGGTCGTTAATGCCACGGCGCGAAGATATTAAGTCAATTTTGGTAATTGGATCAGGTCCAATTGTCATTGGGCAAGGTTGCGAATTTGATTATTCGGGTACCCAGGCCTGCCGGGTACTCAAGGACGAAGGTTTGCGCGTTGTGCTGGTGAATTCAAACCCGGCAACGATCATGACTGACCCTGAGTTTTCAGACGCGACCTACATCGAGCCTATTACCCCTGAATTCGTTGAGCGCATCATCGCCAAGGAGCGCCCCGATGCTGTTCTCCCAACTCTAGGGGGTCAAACGGCGCTCAATATTGCCATGGCGCTGCACAAGAGTGGGGTGCTGGAGCGCTACGGGGTTGAAATGATCGGCGCCGATGTGGATGCTATAGAGCGCGGTGAAAACCGCGAGATGTTTCGTGAAATCGTGGCATCTATCGGCGCTGAGAGCGCCCAATCAGTTGTCTGCCACTCGATGTCGGAGTGCCAATTAGCTGCAGAGCAACTTGGGTTTCCAGTGGTTATTAGACCGTCTTTCACCATGGGTGGTGCCGGATCAGGTATTGCCTATGACGATAGTGACCTCCTGCGAATTGCGGGTGCCGGGCTGCAGGCGAGCCCGACAACCGAGGTGCTTCTCGAAGAGTCAATCATCGGCTGGAAAGAGTACGAGCTAGAGCTAATGCGCGACCGCGCCGACAATGTCGTAGTTATTTGTTCAATCGAAAACCTCGATCCGATGGGTGTCCACACCGGCGATTCAATAA
>WLHM01000086.1 GCA_009702725.1 Actinomycetota bacterium
CCAGCCACCATGTAGGCCATCATCGCCCATTCCATCTGGGCCATGCCAACGCCGAATTCCTTTTGAATACTCGGCAGGGCAACCGACATGACACTTAGATCAAGACCGACGAGGAACTGGCCGGTCGCTAGAGCAATTAGTGCGATGTTCGAGGCCATTCCCATCCGCACTTTGCTGGCCTTCGAGCCAGTGTGGGACTCAGGAGACCCAGGCTGCGCCTCCGGCTTAGCTACATCAGGATTGTGGTGATGAATCCTCGAAAGCTGGGCTAGATCCATCCGTAGGTTCATGGGTGCAGTATCTCAGTTTGGAGGGGAAAAGAAAGTAAATGTGCGATGTTTTTCATCATATGATTGGAAAGTGACTATTGAGTTGATCCCACTCTGGCAGCCTCAGAGCCGCACCATAATCGTTCCGCCTGAAGAGATCTACCTGATCACCGATGGGGACGAGCAAGTGCTGACCGGGGAACTTTTCACCGCATTAGCGCCGCATATTGACGGACGAGCGACCGTGGCTGAAATTACGACGAAAATGCTCGCCGAGGGCAGCGCAACCGAGCAAGAGGTACCCGCGGCCATCCAGATTCTGATGGAGCACGGCTTCGTGGTCGATGCCAGCGAGGTAGATGGCCCGCTCGATGTGTACCGGATGTGGTGGCGAGATCACATTTCCACAGATGTATCACAAACCCTTGTTGCGGTCGTTGGAGTTGGTGATGTACCAACAACTGACATCCGGGAATCAATTTCCGCCCACGGCTTGGGCATCGCTGACGACCTCGCCTTGGCGTCTGTCGTCGTAGTTATAGCTGATGACTATCTCAATCCCGATATTGAATCCGTGGCGCAGGCGGCATACGACTTGGGTACTCCTGTACTGCTCGCAAACATTTGTGGTGTACGGCCATCCATCGGACCGTGGCTCGGGGCACCCGGCCCTTGCTGGGATTGCCTTGCGGTCCGCCTGCAGTTCAATCGACAAGTAGAAAAACGTCTACTCGGCGAGGGTGAGCGCATGGGCCCTATCGCAAAGGGCTGGACTCCAACGACACTCGCACATGCTGGTGGTGAGATCGCACTCGAGCTCTTACGCACTTTCGCTGGCCGGCCACACGCTAGCGCCCATCAGGACCCGGCCATTTCGCTGATGACAATTATTGACCACCTAAACGGCGACCGCAGTTACCACCACGTAGTTCGACGACCACAGTGCGAAACCTGCGGCGAACCACTCACTCTAGAAAACGCACCGGTTGAAATAGTTCTCGAATCAGGTGCGCTCGATGCGAAAGATGACGGCAGCTACCGGCGCCTTACCCCGCAACAGACCTTGGACACCTACGGCCATCAGGTCAGCCGTGTCACTGGCGTAGTTGAACACCTACAACGAACGAACTTGGACAACGACGTCACGCACGTTGTTGAGTCGGGGGTAAACCTCGCCACCGTAAAAAAGGGTGCGAAGGTATGCGGGTTTCGGCAAAATGCCGGCGGTAAGGGCACAACGCCTGAGCAGGCACGGGCCGGCGCATTAGCAGAAGCCATCGAGCGTTACGCCGCAACATATGCAGGCGATGAACCCAGCATGGTTACCTCAATGACCAAACTTGGCGAACTGGCGATTGACCCGCGGTCGTGCCTGCTGTTTAGTGATAACCAGTACGACACCCGCGAGGAATGGAACGCCTCCCGCAACGGAAAGCATGTAATCCCGAAGAGATTCGATCCGGATTTGGAAATGCCCTGGTCGCCAATTTGGTCGTTGACCGAGCAACGGCGCGTGTGGCTACCAACCTCCTACACCTTTTATAACTACGTGGGCGAATACCCACGCAACGGATGCAGTTCGGACTCAAATGGCAATGCCGCTGGTACCTCAATCGAAGATGCAATTTTACAGGGTTTCTTCGAGTTGGTTGAACGTGACGCCGTTTCAACCTGGTGGTACAACGGGATCAATAGGCCCGGAGTCGATATCGACGCCTATGCAACCACCTATGACGATCCGTATTTCAATCGCCTGCGATCGCATTACAGCGAAGTTCTTGACCGCGATATTTGGGCACTCGATGTCACAAGTGACCTCGGCATACCAGCCTTCGTGGCCGCCTCGAAGGCGCGTACCGGACTACCTCGAATACTCCTTGGTTTCGGTGCCCATCGCGACCCGCGTGGGGCACTGCTCCGCTCATTGACCGAAATGAATCAGATGCTCGGGATGATCGCCTCAATGGAGGCCCACGGTGCGCCCACCGAACTAGACCTTTCGAAGCCAGAGGTGAATTGGTGGTACACGCCAACAATGGAACAGCACCCATATGTGCTCCCTGATCCCACGCTACCTCTCACCAAACCAACCGATCACGCGCACGACTGGAACACCGATGGCAAGGCCAATGTTGAAAAGGTGGTCACACTACTTGCTGATCACGGTATGACGATGTCGGTGGCGAATATGACCAAGCCCGATATCGGCATGCCAGTGGTAAAGGTGGTGGTACCAGGCATACGACACTTCTGGCCTAGGTTTGCACCTGGTCGATTGTATGAAGTACCGGTGAAGATGGGATGGCGAGATACCGCTCTAACGGAACTTGAACTTAACCCAACACCAATATTCTGGTAGCTAAGAACTCTTAGCTTCCGGCCATTCGTTAAGTGATAACTTTCAGCGCACCACCGTTTAGCAACAACTGCAGCATCGGGGTGGTGTCGTCTATGCACGTGGTCGAATCTATCCCGAACTGTTCACACAAGGTGTCTACTAACTCCTGAAATGACATCGGGTGGTCGAGGTAGTCCCAGATCAACGCACCCATTTGGTCAAGGCCCATCAACTCGTATTCAGATGTCACAAGAACTAAGTCGTCACCAACTTGTGAAGTCATCACCTGGTCATCTTTAACAAAACGGGTAGATAGGTCGAGGGGCACATTTTGCTTTGGCGGCAAGGCAGCTGCAAACAATTTGTCACCGGAAAACTTCACTTGGTTCGCAGTGGACGGCGAAGCTGACGTCAACCTACCTTCGATTAGGTAGCCAAACTCTTCCATCAAAGCGCCGCAATTGCGCTCAATCTTGGTTACCTGGCTGGCACTTAGCTCACCGCGCCAGCCCCCAGCTTGGCCCTTTCTGAAAAAAGGAACCTCGGTTCCGGTCGGGCGCTCACTAAATCCGCTTTCGCGCTCGCGCACTTGCAGCTTTTCAAAACGCGTTGACTCGACAGCGTGGACAAGCTCGTTCTCCGAGACTTCTAGACCTGCGAATTTCAATGCTGCACCAAAAGCTGCATGCGGATCTGCCAAAAAATCCTCATAGCGATAAACCGCAACCGGGTAAGTGGGTAGTCGGCGCCAACTATCAAGATGCTCTGACCAAGAGCCTTGCGGCTGACGACTCATAAGTACCGATGGGCTTCCAGGGGATTGCGGATCACGCCGACAAAGCAGGTCAACCGAGGCGTCCAGACTCATATTGAAATGCCGAGCAGCTGAGCACGCGACATCACGTGGATCTCGAATAATTACCAAAGCAGCACGCGAGGTTGCTGCGGGGAACAACTCTGAACCATCAGGAGCGCTACGAAACTTCTCATGAGTCTTGCGCAGGGTTGGCCGACCTGACCGGTCGTTGGTAACTAACTCCAACCTTGACCTCAGTAAGTCCAACTCGTCGCAACTAAGGCGCCTAGCATCAATACCCCAAGTGGTTAGATACTCCATTTGACATGGCTGCGCGGACTCATGCGGTTTGAATTTTTCATCCTGGGCGGACTCGACCGCCTTCCAGACGAAACGAAACCAAGTGTTACCAGATTTTGGATATGAAGCCAACCAGACACTTGATGGCAGAACGGTAAGTTCGTCGCTAGCCATTAATTGAGCCCACCCAATCAGCGAGCTCGTTAAGCGCAGCCGTCAAAGCAACCTTTGCTTTGACGGCTACTGCCTGCACATCATCTGATGCCCATTCCGCATCCGGGTCTGTCACTACCCGCAGCGGGTCGCTACTGACCCATGCTGGTAACACGGCAAGGCCGGTAACAATTTCGAGTAACTCACGCGGTGTGCGCTCCTTGGCCGCTACCTCCACCAAGAGCGCCCGCGCAATTCGCGCCCGGCCAATCCCGGGTGACACCAGTTCGGGAGGCTCGGGCATCAAAGTCGCCATAGCCACCAAAGCGATCGGCTGGGGCCAGCGGGCAAGTGCGACGCCCACGGCATTGCCCCCGGGACGCACAAACTGTTCAATGTCCAATGACTCACTTACAGCCACAGCAGCGGAACAGATCACCGGCGACCTGCGCGGGTGAACGATCACTTGGCCAGCAACCACCCGCGCAGGAATCAAAACATCACCTAGGCAACTCCAACCCATTTTTGCGAGCCCGATTATCACCCGCTCTGCAAGTTCTGGGGCCGACGAAATCAATACCGCTCTACCGTCAGGGTCAACCATGACCGAACCACCTAGCAACCAGAACCCCCGCCGCCACCAAGCCAGCGGATCAATCAAATTGCTGAGCACCATTGCTTCGCACTGGGCATCTACTCCGCCAGCCATGGTCAAGACATGTGACCCATCCGGTGCCACCTGAAAAGCAGCCAGCCCTGGAAGGCTAACCTCCCATGGCTCCACTTCGGTATTGACAAGCCCCGACATCAATTACTCCTAGTCGAAAACCGCACATCAGTCCAATGGACTGATAGCGATTTCACCGATTGACCCTTGGGTGTAATAGTCAAGTCCGGTAGCCAGGGCAAATGCATCACTGTCGCCGGTACCTAATGGCACTGACCCCAATCCCATGGCTGTAGCAGAATACTGAATGGTCGCCATCATTACCCCAACATGCTTAAGCATTAACGAGTAGGCGATGCCCTCATATTTGGTTGCGATGTCTGGGTATCGTGCAGCGAGCACCAGTAACGCCTGAGGCCTGGACATCCCTCCACCGGTTGCCTCACTAGCCCCAAAGATTACTCTCTCTTGGTGCTCGAGTGTGCCCTTCAATGCGCCAAGGGAATGTGAGCCTTGGCGGTAGACATAGGCGCCGGGTGCTAGGCCGGCAACTCGACTTGCAAACACCACGATGTCAATCTCATAAAGCGCACCGCCGGATGGGTAGGTGCGGCCAGCACGTTCGATTACCGTCCCATTTATTTCATCACTTCGCGGAATTAGATGCATCACGCGCGCAAGTAGTTCAGCAAGTTTAAGCAAAGGAAGTTCCGGACCGTCCCATACACGAATCGAGGTACGGTTTTCAAGAACTATTCCGAATGGCGGATCAACCGCAATCACGTTTGGAATATCAATACTTGGTAGCAAGATATCACCCGGCACAGGCTGGGTCGAGGGCTCCTGAGGATGCGGCATAATTGTGAATCGCGAGCTACCGCCTAGCCTGCCCAACAATCGACCATTTCGGGTCTTGGTGTGGAAAAGCAGGTCGTGAAACTCCCAAGACTTGGGGATATCAGCATCTTCGAGCGATTTTCCCACTTCATTGAGTGGCACACTCTTAGCATTCGTGTATGTCTTTACCACTACTTGGCCATCGTTTTCAAGGCCAATCTTTACGTGCAACAGCTCAATTCGCTGTTTGGCAGCAGGGACATCTGACAACGAACCATCGGCGTTCAATTCGTAAACCGTGCGTTCTTTGGGCTCCTCAGCAACCGCCTCGAGGACACTTGCTTGCATCTGGCGCTCCACCCCAAGATTGGCCATGACCTCGGGTAGCAATGCGATCGCCTGCGGGGTGAAAACTTCAAACCCGACCCGAGGGCCAAGACCCGTATACGTCATATCAATCGCTAAACGGGTAGGTGCCACCCCGCCCAGCAAGGGCTCGATCGCCACGAAGTGCGACAAGCTTGATGTCGGTATTCCCGCATTCTGCAAGATCTGCTTAGCAATTTCCAATAGTGCCGCATCTGGAATTGCAAATAGCATACGTACCGAATCTTCACGACCAGGGAGTACCGCAAGCATGCCGGGTAGGCCCAGGCCAGCAACTAGCGCACGCGCGTCCGGGTTGTTGGATATTCGGCAAGCACTGCCTAATGCCCGCAGGGTCTGCTCGAGTCGCTGCTCCTGGGATTGCCCG
>WLHM01000087.1 GCA_009702725.1 Actinomycetota bacterium
CGGTGATTATTTCGCCCATCGCCGGTGAGGTTCCCGGATACTCAGCCAACGGCGCTTTCGTCTTTCGATCCGACACCAATTCAATGGCCCAGAACACTCCTAGGCCGCGAACATCACCGATTACCGGGTGGCGCTCTTGGAGTTCGAGCAGCCCCGGGCCGATGACATCTTCACCGATGGCTGCCGCATTCTCGACAATACCTTCTTCTTTCATGGCAGTGATTGATGCCACGATCGAGGCAGCAGCCAATGGGTGGCCAGAGTAGGTAAGGCCACCTGGGAAAACCTTGGTGTCGAAAGTAGCTGCGATCTCGTCGGAGATGACGACACCGCCGACAGGCACATAACCGGAGTTTGAACCCTTGGCGAAGATGATCAGATCGGGCTCGACGTCGAAGTTATTAAAAGCAAACCACTTACCGGTGCGGGCGAAGCCAGCCATCACCTCGTCAAGAATGAGGATGATGCCGTACTTATCGCATAGGGCGCGAACGCCGGCGAGATACCCGGGCGGTGGAACCAAAATTCCACCGGTTCCAACGACACTCTCAATGAGAATGCAGCCGATGGTGCCCGGCCCTTCTAAAAGAATTACTTGCTCGAGGTGCTCCAAGGCGCGAGTTGATTCTTCTTCGGCTGACTTCGACCAGAAGACCGACCGGTACAGATACGGGCCGAAGAAGTGCACATGCTGGGTTGAATACTCATTTGGCCAACGTCGTTGATCACCTGTCGCGGCGATGGCCGAGCCGGTGTTACCGTGGTAAGAGCGGTAGAAAGAAAGCACCTTGTGCTTGTGGGTATGAATACGAGCCATCCGAATGGCATTTTCAGCCGCGTCGGCGCCGCCATTAGTGAAGAAGACTTTATTCATCCCCGCGGGAGCAAGATCGGCGATTAACTTTGCGGCTTCACCACGTTTTACGTTGGCGTGCTGCGGAGCGATTGTTGACAATATTGCTGCTTGTTCTTGAATGGCCTTGACCACCTTTGGGTGCTGATGGCCGATGTTGACGTTCACCAACTGTGATGAAAAATCCAAGTAGCGGTTACCGTCGTAATCCCACACATAGCAGCCCTCGGCCGCCGCCGGCGTGAATGGGTTAAGTGGCCCTTGGGCACTCCAAGAATGAAAGACATGGGCTCGGTCCAGATCAAAGACGCGCTTGCCCTCGGCTGGGTCGGCGGTGAATGTCATGGCTGGCTCCCTTGGTTGGCCCTACTGTTCAAGGATTAGTTGATATAACGCACTGTAGAACCGCCCTAATGTTCAGATAATTTCGGGGCGCTTATTTGAGCGGATTTACCCAACGAATATTTGGAAAACGCGCAAAGTCGGAGTCTGCGGAATACACGGTGCCCCCGAACTCGAGTGCCAAGGCACCTAAATGGGCATCATTTACCAGGTTCCCGCCAACACCGGTTGGGGCCAGCAACGAGCGAATCGCCTGCGGATGACGACTTGTTGGCTGAAGCACCTGTACCTGCGGGGCTCCGAGCCACGTTTCAACCTCCTCCAATAGCTCACTAACTCCAATTGGATTGAGCGTCATTCGCGCAGAAGAGAGCACTCGCACATAGGCCACCAAGACAAGCCAACTCAGCCCCACTGCTTCTTCGCCATTGATGACGCCTTTCCACCATGCGTGCGCACGCTGATGAAAGATCGATCTGGAGTCCGCCGCGTAGATAAGCAGGTTCGCATCAGGAATGATCATCTTGAGCCGCTGCCGCCGTTAACCGCGCCGTGACCGCAAGCAGGTGCTCATCATCCATCTCCGCCACCAGATCTAGAGCTTTGGTGACGTCGATTCCCTCACGAACTCCCGCGTCAAAGGTGCGCACCACGACTGGTGCTCGAGGAGCGGGGGCCACGGCCATGCCGCGCCGAAGGTACCGATTCAGCACGGTCTTAAAGGGCTGTCCGGTATTACGAGATTCCTCTTGGAGCGCCATGGCCAAATCATCGTCCAAGGTGAGTGTTGTTCGCATGCACCAATACTAGCCTGTTGGCATCAAGGCATCAAGTATTTAGACATCATGATGCCTAATTGCTGTTTTCCAGCCTCTCCAATAGTCCAGCCTTGACCGCCGGCCACTCGTCCGCAAGCACCGAATACATGACTGTGTCGCGCACCGAGTCATCCTGGCGGCGCTGATACTGGCGAAGCACCCCTTCTTTGGTGGCGCCGAGCCGAGCGATAGCCCCTTGGCTGCGCAGGTTCCGAATATCAGTCTTAAGTTGCACCCGACCCATACCGGAAACCTCGAAGGCCCAGGTCATTAGCAGCAGCTTGCATTCAGGATTCACCGCAGTTCCCCAGACCGATTGGGTGTAAAGGGTGAAGCCGATTTCGAGTCTGGCATCAAAGGGTGATACCTCTAGATAAGAGGTGGTGCCGACCACAGCACCGCCTTGCCGGACGACCCAAGGCCAGCGGCCGACTTCATTGGCCGCCACCAAAGTGGCTGCTAACTCACCAGCCGAATTTGGCCGGCCACGCACATGGGTCCAAACTGAATCGTGATTGAGCACCGCAAATAGTTCAGCCGCATCACTTTCTTTAGCAAGTGTCAAGGTGACGTTGCTACCGGCCAAAACCGTGTCAGCCGGCATCGGCCACTGCACGTAGTTCTTCAAGGCGCGCTGGTATCCACTACCCGAGCAAATCGTTGATAGCGATGGTGGCATCGCGATCTTGGCCAACACCGATGGCGCTAATTCTGGTTCCAGAAATATCTTCTAAGAACTTCACGTAGTTGCGGGCATTGATGGGGAGATCACTA
This sequence comes from Actinomycetota bacterium, assembly GCA_009702725.1. Lineage (GTDB taxonomy): Bacteria > Actinomycetota > Actinomycetes > S36-B12 > S36-B12. The sequence continues at coordinate 2,788 of WLHM01000087.1, forward strand.
ACTTCGCGGGCCCCTGAAATATCTTCTGTCCAACCCGGCATATTTTCGTAGATCGGCTTCGCGTGGTGGAACCCGGTCTGGGTCATCGGAAGCTCCTCGTAACGGGTGCCGTCAACGTCATAGGCAACACACACCGGAATCTGGTCGAAGCCGGTTAGCACGTCAAGTTTGGTCAAAAAAGTGTCAGTTAACCCATTAATTCGCGTAGCGAAACGTGCGATCGGCGCATCGAACCAACCGCATCTGCGCGGCCGTCCGGTTGTCACACCGCGCTCACCACCTATGGTGCGGAGGCGCTCACCATCTTCGTCAAGGAGTTCAGTCGGAAACGGACCAGAACCAACTCGGGTGACATACGCCTTGAGGATGCCAATTACGCCGGTTATGCGAGTTGGGCCGATGCCACTACCGGTGCACGCCCCGCCTGCGGTCGCATTACTTGATGTTACGAACGGGTAAGTGCCGTGATCAACATCTAGCAACGTACCTTGCCCACCTTCGAGCAGCACCACCTTGCCATCGTCGAGTGCCCTATTGAGTAACAGTGACGTATCGGCGACGTAAGGGCGCAATATTTCAGCGAAGGCTAGTAACTCATCGGTGATAACCGCTGGGTCTAGAGCACGGCGATTGAACACTTTGACCAGGGTCTGGTTCTTATTGGCCAATGCGCCTTCAACTTTTTGGAAGAATTGAAGGATCAAATAGATCCTGAACACGAATACCAACGCGCGCGATTTTGTCGCTATAGGTAGGGCCGATACCGCGGCCGGTGGTGCCGATCTTCGCGTTACCCAGAAAGCGCTCAGTGACTTTGTCTAGCGTGACATGATACGAAGTGATCAAGTGCGCGTTGGCACTTATCACCAACTTCGAGGTATCGATGCCCCGCTCATTTAGTGCGGTCATCTCACCGAGCAAGACCCCTGGATCAATCACCACGCCGTTACCAATTACGGGTACGACGTTTGGGGTGAGGATGCCACTTGGGAGCAGGTGCAGGGCGAACTTCTGGTCACCAATAACCACGGTATGGCCGGCATTATTGCCGCCTTGATATCTGACGACGTAATCAACGCGGCTGCCGAGTAGATCGGTGGCCTTGCCTTTACCCTCATCGCCCCACTGTGAACCGACAAGAACTATGGCGGGCATGGGCTCAGGGTATCGGAAAATCAGGTGGAAGCGGCAAGCCGCTCGGCGATCCGTTGGCCCAGGGCCGTACCCGACAGCCAGGCGGTCTCAACTCGTGGGCCACCGGCCCAGGCATCACTTGCCAGCCCGATATTGACGTCATCGTCTAGGTAGCACTCATCTGCCCAAGCGATAAGTGGCCTCGCGTAGGTCCAACGCTGGATGTCAACCCAGATCGGCTGCTCGGTTAAGGCAAGAATCCTTTGCAGCGCGGCCAGGACAATTGGAATCACCGCAGCCGGGTCGGCCAGATGACCAGCGGCCAGAACCGGATCTACATGTGCCACCAGTACCGGCGCGTGATCGCCACGACGACTGCCATCATTAGCGATCCAGGTCAAGACCGCATCGTCATTGACGAAAACTCCATCAAATGGCGCCCAGCAGGTATTTTGAAAAACCGCCGTCACCGCGAATGTCGGCTCCCAGACCACCCCGCACGTTGCCTCGATGGCCGCTTCGAGTTGCGGTGACTTCGAATCAAGGATTGCGCGTGCTTGCGGATCCGGCATGCACAGTGCCACCGCTATTGCCGGCACCTCGTCGACCGTTAGGTGGTCACCCGCGAAGGACACCGCCTCCACACTGTGATTGCTGGTTATCTGCGTACTCGGCAGCTTCGAGGCTAGATCCGCAACTAGTGAACGCAAACCACCCGGTGCTGCGAACCGCATCGGACCACCTCGAACCCCGGCAACACCTTGCGGAGTCGCTAGGTGAAATGAGTCGGTCCAACCACGCGCAAGACCACGTGACTGCCAGTCTGCAACGACCGCACTGAAACTTTCGGCGCTGGCCGTGAAATAAGACGCACCGATATCGACAATATGTCCGTCGAATTTTGTCTCGGAGTCACGGATGACCCGAGAGGCCATCCGGCCACCTAGTTTGTGCCCTCGATCATGTAGTTGCACCGCAATGCCGCGTGCATTTAGCTCACCGGCGCAAGCTACGCCGCTGATGCCACCACCGACAACTATGACCACTAGCTACGCAGCCGGAATATTCGGGTCGCAATCAAGGAGAAAAGCACTGATGCGCTCCGCTTCATCAATCTCATTGATGGCGGCGGCGGCCCGCCCAAGTGCCCGCAGGCAGCGCAGGAAACCCTGATTGGGCTCATGATCCCAGGGCACCGGACCGTGGCCCTTCCACCCGGCACGGCGAAGGGCATCAAGCCCGCGGTGATAGCCCACCCGGGCGAAGGCGTAGGACTCAACGACCGCACCCGCTGCCCACGCTTGGTCACTTAGGGCTGCCCACGCCAGTGAGCTGGTTGGGTATGCGCGCACTGCCGCATCTGGCGAGTCACGCGCCGCGAGCGCAGTTAACGCCCCCGTATCAATCGGGAGGTAAGTCGGCGGCGGTCCGCCCAATAAGTCATGGCCAACACTCATAACACGGCTCCACTCTCGAAACGGCTACCCGTTCCCGGAATCTAATCCCATCTGGTTAAAGCGGCTGGTCGGGGCCCGGTCCACCTGCTACCTTGCAGCCATGACCCAAACGTCACCGGCACCTGAGGGCGCCTCGGTGGTAACGCATTACCAGCTCAAACCGGGAACCCACGAAGCCTTCGCTCGGGTACAGGGTGAGATATCGCTGGCATTGGCCGGCTCACCTTTATCTGAGGGATCCGAAACGCACACGGATCCGTCCGGTGCCCAGCAGACCGTGGCGCGGCGGTTTAGCAGCACGGCGGCCGCGAAGTCCTGGCTAGCCAGTCCTGACCGTGAGACCTTCGAAGTCGGTCTTGCCCAGATGTGCTCAGTAGAACCAATAACCAACATCCTGCTACCGGTGCTAGGCGTCGATGCCGCCGGCATCACCTCGGTAGTCACCACGCGCGTCAAAGCCGGCCAAGACTCATGGTTCGCCGAGTGGCAAGGTCGGATCGGTGCCGCGCAGCAGCAGTTCCCCGGGTATGTCGGCCAACGCGTGCAGGCTCCAATTCCCGGAGTTAATCCTGACTGGGTTGCCATCATCGCCTTCGACACTTCAGAGCATCTGCGCGCCTGGACCGACAGCCCTGAGCGGAAAGCTCTGGTTTCAGAGTCCGCTCCTTATATCGAGCGATATGACGTGCGCACCGCCGACTCCGCCTTC
>WLHM01000088.1 GCA_009702725.1 Actinomycetota bacterium
AGCCGCACCAGCACTTGGAGGAATAAATGTTTGAAGACCTGCGGGGCTATTTGCAGATGGCTAGCGGCCTCACCGAAGTTACCGCTGCTAAGGCCAAAGAGATTGCGATGGCGCTGGTAAGTCAAGGCTTGAATATGTCCGCGAAAGGCCCTGATGTGGTCGGGCAAGTGCAGGAGCTGGCCGATGATCTCGTGAGCACCAGCAAGGAGAATCGCGAAATGCTGTTGGGCCTGATTCGTTCCGAGGTTGATCGCGCGGTAGGGCGCATGGGCTTTGTGCGCGAGGACGAACTCGCAGCACTTCGCCGCCATGTGCAGCGCCTCGAGCAGCAGTTGCTAGATCTAAAGTCTGATGCTGGCGAGAGCGCTCCGAAGCAAGCGGCTCAAGCTCCGGTAAGTGATTCGGTTGCGCCTGCAGACATTCCACTGAAAAAGAAGAAGAAGAAGGTCGTTGTCGTTAATGAAGGAGCCAAGGGTGTCTGACGAAGATCTCGAAATTGATGACGTACTAGTACTCGAAGAAGTTAACACCGAGTTAGCCCTAGCGGTTTGGGAACCAACGGGCGATATCGGCATCGACGCGGCATTAGATGAGTTAACCCAGCTTGAAGATCTGCCGCCAGGTGAGCGAATCGCAGTCTACGAAGGCGTCCATCGGCAGTTGCATCAGCGGCTGGCCGATCTAAGCACCGGCCCGTAGTCAGAAGTGGTCCTGCGCCGGCTCGACGCAGAATTGACGAGGCGGGGGTTGGCTCGTTCGCGTGATCATGCCCGTTTGCTAATCACTGAGGGAAATGTGTTAGTGCGCGGCACGGTAGCGCTGAAGCCCGCCACCCAGGTCGACAGTGATGCGTCAATAGTTGTCAATGATGTCGATGAAGGCGCTCACTATGTCTCACGTGGTGCACACAAGCTCATTGGCGCCCTAGATGCATTTCCTGATTTTAAGGTTGCCGGTCGCGATGGGCTTGATGCCGGTGCGTCAACCGGTGGGTTTACGCAAGTCTTGCTAGAACGAGGGATCACTCGGGTGCTGGCGGTGGATGTTGGGTATGGCCAGCTGGCTTGGCCGTTGCGCGGTGACCCACGGGTTCACCTAATGGAGCGCACGAACGTTCGTACCTTGGGCGCGGAGAAGCTGCCTTGGCTGGCATCGGTGGTAGTCGCCGACCTCTCATTTATCTCCCTAGAGGTGGTACTTCCGGCGTTGGTCGCCTGTTCGGCTCCAACCGCTGACTACCTCGTGATGGTGAAACCACAATTCGAGGTTGGAAAAGAGGCGGTCGGGGCGGGAGTGGTTCGCGACCCAGAGTTGCGGGTGGGGGCTGTGCGGTCGGTGGCCCTCGCGGCAACTCGGCTGGGGCTACGCGTACGGGGGGTGGTTGCAAGTCCGCTGCCTGGGCCGGCGGGCAATGTGGAGTACTTCCTTTGGCTTGAGCAGGTCGAACCAGGTGATCGAGATAATGGGGATAATGGTCTAAGTGCGGCAGCACTTGATGTCGCTATCAGCACCGCAGTCGAGGAAGGTCCGGCATGAGTGGTTCAGCAACCCGGGTGTTGTTGGTTATCAATCCGCGCCGTTCGGAGGCCAGAGAGGTAGCGCTATTGGTTGCAAATGCGCTGCAGGCTGAAGGTGTCAAAGTCTCGATGGCGGCTGACGACCTTGATCAGTGGGCAGCGGTAGCTGGCGAAAGTGATGGCCCCCCCGAAGTTGATGCAGTCTCGGCTGATGAGCACGCCGGGGATGGTTGCGATGTCGTGGTGGTGCTCGGGGGTGATGGGACGATCCTGCGTGGGGCTGAAAGGGCGCGGGCATCTGGTGCGCCAATTCTTGGAGTCAATCTCGGCCACGTCGGCTTCCTTGCCGAGGCAGAGTCCGAAGAGGTTGATGCGGTTGTCGATGCGGTAATCAATCACCGTTGGCATGTTGAAGAACGCATGGCCATAGAGGTACGTATCTTGGTTGCCGGTGAACTCGGCGCGCAGACTGGGGCACTAAATGAGATCAGCATTGAAAAACTCTCTCGCGAGCGCATGATCGACCTTGTTGTCGAGGTAGATGGGCGTCCACTTTCGCGTTGGGGGTGTGATGGCGTGGTAGCTGCAACGCCAACTGGTTCCACTGCATACGCGTTCTCTGCTGGTGGCCCAGTGGTGTGGCCCGAGGTAGCGGCATTGCTGGTGGTGCCTCTGAGCGCGCATGCCTTATTTGCGCGCCCGTTGGTGGTTTCACCACGCAGTGTTATTGCCTTTGAGATTCAGCCTTTTAGTTCAGCGGTGCTTGCTGCTGACGGCCGACGAATGTTCGAGGTGGCCGAAGGTGCGCGCGTCGAGGTTCGTCAGCATCCGCAGCCAGTGTTATTTGCCCGACTCGCGACCGCGCCGTTTACCGATCGGCTAGTGGCGAAATTTGATTTGCCAGTTCAAGGCTGGCGGGGCGGAACTCGAGGCACTGCGTGATCGAGAGTTTGCGGATACGCGGGCTAGGCGTCATCGATGATGCGGTCATCGCATTTGGTTCGGGCCTAACCGCGATTACCGGCGAGACCGGTGCCGGGAAAACAATGGTCCTTACCGGCTTGAGCTTGCTCTCCGGTGGTAAATCCGACGCTCAGGTGGTACGTCACGGTAGTGATCGCGCTGAAGTCGACGGCGAGTGGTCACTTGTTGAAAAAGACTCGTTAACTGTACTTAATCGCCTGAGCGAAGCTGGTGCTGAAATAGATATTGAGCAGGGGAGAGCGCAAGTGCTGCTGGCTCGCGCGGTTTCCGGTGAAGGCCGCAGCCGGGCGTTCGCCGGTGGGCGCACCGTCCCGGTGACCCTCTTGCAAGAAATCGCGGGCGATCTCGTGGCGGTGCACGGGCAGTCTGAGCAATTGCGCTTACGGCAATCCGGTAAGCAACGTGAGCTTTTGGATCGCTACGCGGGTGCTGCAGCCGCGAAATTACTCGCCGACTATCAAAGTGCCTTCACCAATTGGCGCCAGGTGCGTGCCGAAGTACAGGAGTTGACCGGGCAGCGGGAAAATCGTGCGCGCGAGGCGGCCATGTTGGCAATTGGTATCGCCGAAATCGAGGCGGTGGCCCCGCTCCCGGGAGAGGACCTTGACCTAGATCGTCAATCCGCGTTATTGGTGCATTCGGGCACCTTGCTCGAAGATGTTGCAACCGCCCACTTGGCACTTGTTGGCACCGACGAGGCAATTGTCACCGGATCGGGCGCGGGCAACGCAAATGTGCTGTCCGTCTTGGCCGCTGCGACCAAAGCCCTGGATAGGGCGGTTGAGGTCGACCCGCAGTTGACTCCTGTCCGCGATAGATTTCGCGAAATCAGCAGCATCGCCGCTGATACTGCCGTCACCTTGTCCTCGTATGCGAGTGAGATTGATGCTGATCCGGCGCGCCAAGCTTGGGTTGAGGAGCGACGAAATGCATTGGCTGGCCTCCGGCGCAGATATGGCGCGACCGTGGACCAAGTGCTCGAGTGGCTGGAGCAGGCTAAAGGAACCGTGGCTGAAGTCTTCGGTGACGAAGATCGACTCGCGGTGCTTGCCGAGCAAGAATTGGCTGCACAGGCGACCGTTACCAAGTTGGCGGCAAGTTTGTCAGCGGCTCGCATCAAGGCTGGAAAACGATTTTCCATTGCCGTCACCGACGAGTTACAAGCTCTAGCAATGCCTGACTCGGTATTGGATGTCAGTATTGAGACGGTGGTAGAGCTATCTCAATTTGGCTCGCACGGCGCCGACGAAATCGAGTTCTTACTCCAACCCCATGTGGGGTCAAGCCCGCTGCCAATCGGTAAGGGAGCTTCAGGTGGTGAACTTTCTCGGGTGATGCTCGCCATCGAAGTGGTGCTGGCCGGAGTTGACCCTGTGCCTACCTTCGTATTCGACGAAGTGGATGCCGGGATCGGGGGTCGTGCCGCGGTCGAGGTCGGCCGCCGGTTAGCACGGCTGGCCCGAACCGCCCAAGTAATCGTGGTCACCCATCTACCCCAGGTGGCGGCATTCGCGGACCAGCACGTGGTTATTGCAAAAAGCGCCGATGGGCTAGTTACAGCATCGAGTGTGACCGCGGTTACGGGCGCGGCGCGCATTGGCGAGTTGGTGCGCATGTTGTCAGGCTTGACCAACTCGCAAGCTGGCGCCGCCCACGCCGAAGAACTCCTCGATTTGGCGACCCAAGAGCGGCTCGCTAAGTAAACACCTGCGCGTCAGGTTCGCCTCAGGTCAAATGACTGATAGTCTGATGTCCCGTGAGTTCAGTGAAGCAAACTAAGCATGTCTTCGTTACCGGAGGCGTCGCTTCCTCACTCGGTAAAGGGCTTACCGCCTCGAGTTTAGGTAGTTTGCTAGCAGCCCGCGGCTTGCGCGTGACAATGCAGAAGTTGGATCCATACCTCAATGTTGATCCCGGAACAATGAATCCCTTCCAGCATGGTGAGGTTTTCGTTACCGACGATGGCGCCGAAACCGATCTGGATATTGGTCACTATGAGCGCTTCCTTGATACCGAACTACACGGGTCGGCGAATGTCACCACCGGTCAGGTCTATTCCACGGTAATCGCCAAGGAGCGTCGCGGCGAGTATTTAGGCGACACTGTCCAAGTCATCCCGCACATCACGAACGAAATCAAGTCTCGAATTCGTCGGATGGCTGGCCCCGATGTCGATGTCGTCATTACCGAAGTAGGCGGCACGGTCGGTGACATCGAGTCACTTCCGTTTTTGGAAGCGGTGAGGCAGGTGCGCCACGAGGTAGGCCGAGACAATGTCTTTTTCCTTCATGTTTCACTGCTTCCCTATATCGGTCCATCAGGTGAATTAAAGACAAAGCCCACTCAGCATTCAGTCGCTTCGCTGCGCAATATCGGTATTCAGCCCGATGCCATTGTGTTGCGAGCCGATCGCCCAGTTCCAATAGCAATCAAGCGCAAGATCTCCTTGATGTGTGACGTTGATGAGGAAGCCGTGGTCGCAGCGGTTGATGCAGCAAGTATTTATGACATCCCCAAGGTGCTGCATACCGAAGGACTCGACGCCTACGTTATTCGCCGGCTTGACTTACCATTTCGTGATGTGGATTGGACCAGATGGGATGACCTGCTGCGCCGGGTTCATCATCCAGCCAAACAGGTAACCATTGGCTTAGTGGGCAAGTATGTAGACCTACCGGATGCGTACCTTTCGGTTACCGAAGCAATGCGCGCCGGTGGCTTCCATAATGATTGCAAGGTTGAGATCCGCTGGGTCACTAGTGATGATTGCGCGAGTCCTGCTGGCGCCCGCGAGCAGCTCGAAGGCCTCGACGGCATTTTGGTACCTGGTGGCTTTGGGGTGCGGGGCATTGAAGGCAAACTTGGTGCGCTTCGATACGCACGTGAAAATGGAATTCCAACACTTGGTATTTGCCTCGGCTTGCAATGCATGGTGATTGAGTATGCGCGCAACGTTGCCGGTCTTGCCGACGCTAACTCACTTGAGTTTGACGAAACTACGGCGCACCCGGTGGTTTCGACCATGGCTGATCAGCGCGATGTGGTTTCCGGTGAGCGCGATATGGGTGGCACCATGCGCTTGGGTCTTTACCCGGCGAAATTACTTGAGGGATCGCAAGTGGCAAACACCTACGGGCTTCCGTATATTGACGAGCGTCACCGTCATCGGTTTGAGGTTTCGAACACTTATCGTCCAGCACTTGAAGAGTCCGGTCTGGTTTTTTCTGGAACGTCGCCAGATGGTCGTCTTGTTGAGTTTGTCGAACTCCCGGAGCAGGTGCACCCTTATTACATCGGCACTCAGGCACACCCCGAATTTCGCTCGCGGCCTACTAGGGCGCATCCACTGTTTATCGGCTTGGTCAGTGCAGCACTTGCTCGCGCGGAAAGTCGCGCTACGCAATTTGCCAGATGATTGAGCCCGGCGACGAGGAATGGGTAGGCGATGTCGCTGATACTCTTGAGCCCCGCCAGATAGTTGAATCCGCCAATCAATTTACCGGCCGGATTTGGTCAGTTCGTACCGACACCGTTAATTTCGATGGGCAACTTATTGAGCGCGACATCTTGTTACA
>WLHM01000089.1 GCA_009702725.1 Actinomycetota bacterium
AGTCCGCGAGCATTTGAGTTGGATGCCATTCGTCGGTCAGCCCGTTATAGACCGGGACGTCAGAGAATTCAGCAAGTTCTTCGACTATGACCTGCCCGTGTCCGCGGTATTCAATGCCATCAAAAATTCGCGAGAGAACGCGAGCGGTGTCGGCGATTGACTCTTTATGGCCAATTTGGGAGGAGGCTGGATCTAGCACTGTGACATGGCCCCCTTGGTCGCGCATGGCAACCTCGAAGGCAATGCGAGTACGTGTCGAGGGTTTCGCGAAAATGAGCGCGAGTTGCTTGCCGATGAGGCGTGGATTTTCTTTGCCCACCTTGCGTTGGGCTTTTAACTCAGCCGCAAGTGCCAGCAGCGAACTTAGCTCCGCTGCAGTGAAATCAGACTCCTTGAGGAAGTCACGCCCAAATAACGCCACCCGCGAACGTTACCCCGTCGCCGCTTTGGCCGGCGGCTGGGACAACGGTCGGGGGTCTACTTAACTAGACCAAGGGCTTGCGGGGAGACAGCTTGGGCGATTTCTGCAGCGGCCGCTTGAGCCCCTTCACCCCGCCCGCGTGGATACTTACGAATATCGAGCCTGCTGTAGATCCGTTCGCGGTCGTCTTCAGAAAGCCCGCCCCAGACTCCGTAGGGCTCCCGAGCCCGAACGGCGTAGTCGGCGCACTCGATGCGTACTGTGCACTGCATGCAGATGAGCTTGGCGGAGCGCTCGCGGCGCCCTCTAGCCGATCCGCGCTCATTTTGGGGGTGAAAAAATAGGAGCGGATCTGCCTCACGGCACGATCCGTTGTCACTCCAGTACCAGGACGCATCTTTGGGCACTTGGGCCAGTGGTTGTTGAGGCATGGTTTGACCATATGTGCTGATGAGGGGGTGAGGATAAGGCCTAAAGTCCTTAGATCTTGGGCCCAAGGAAGCCAAATCCGACTTCACCCTGGCCGCGTAGACTAAGGCCATGAGCGCCAGGCCAACCACTACGTTAAATTCCGCCGCCCCGTCGATGGAAACTCTTGCCCCTTTGGAGTCCCCGGGCTTATCGGGGGGCACATTGCTCGAGGAGCGCACGGCCTCGACGGATGACGGCGACCATGAGCGTTTTGCCCACTATGTTGAAAAGAACAAGATCGTTGAGAGCGCGGTGACCGGTTCACCGGTCAAGGCCTTATGCGGTAAAACTTGGATCCCGAATCGCGATCCATCTAGATTCCCCATCTGCCCGGACTGCGAGAAAATTCACGCGGGCTTGGGTCGTGGCGGCAAGCCTGGCAAAGATACCTGAGCTCTCGGGGATCATGACCGAAACTGCCTTACCTGACGGCTTACTGAGTCGAGCACGAATAACTTTCACACTCGGAATTGTTTCGGTGATGACATTGGTCGCCTTCGAGGCATTTGCCACCGCGACAGCAATGCCGGCCATGGCGCTGGAACTAAATGCTTTGGGCGGCTACACCTGGGCTTTTAACGCCTACATCGTGGCTTCGATTTTGGCGATGGTTATCGCAGGGTTGCGTTGTGATGAGCGGGGCCCGCGCGGTTCACTAATAATCGGGGTTGGTGCGATTGCAATAGGTTCGCTGGTTGCGGGGTTCGCTGCTAATTTCCTGATTCTCGTCTGTGGGCGGGCATTGCAGGGAGTTGGCGGGGGCGCGATTATCGTCGCGGTCTATGTGCTTATCGCACGCGCGTACCCGGCGTCGTTGCGGCCGAAAGCATTTTCGCTGCTGGCTGCTGCGTGGGTAGTGCCTTCGCTGGTCGGGCCGCTCGTTGCAGGGTGGCTGACTGACACCGTTACGTGGCGGGCGGTTTTTTGGGTGGTCCCGTTCTTTGTTATACCACCACTTTTGGTGATGGTCCCCAAGATGGGTGCGCTGCAAGGGGGTGAGCCGAGTACTCAATTTACGCGGCGCGTAGGCGCCGGGGTTGTCGTGACGGCCGGGCTTATTGCGATCCAAGACGGTTTGTCACGCGTGCACGCCGTAGGGCTGATCGAGGCGTTGGTGGGCGTCATCGTTTTAGTTATGGCAGCTAAGTATCTTGTCCCGGCGGGGGCGCTGCGACTTGCACGTGGCCTACCGACAACGATCATGATGCGTGGCATCATCGCGGCAGCCTTTTTTTCAGCCGAGGTCTTTTTACCCCTCGCCCTGGTTGAGACCAGGGGAGTCAGTTACACCATCGCTGGCTTAACGATTGCGGTGTCAGCGGTTTTCTGGTCGGCAGGGTCGTTCACCCAAAGTCGGTTATCGGGTGACTCTGATAGGGCGCCGATCGTCCGTCTGGGTGCATTGATCGTTGCCGGATGTTTATTTAGTTTGCCACTTGTGGTGCTCACTGATCTCCCCGTATGGATTGCGTCAATCTCGTGGGCGGTGGGCGCTTTTGGCATGGGGCTTGCCATCCCTTCGGTTTCCGTTCAAACCATGCGGCTTTCACCAGCAACAGATCAAGGGGCTAATTCGGCGGCCCTGCAGATCGTTGACTCGGTATTGGTGGTTGCTGTAACTGCACTATTGGGTTTGTTCTACGCGGCCGCGGTCGCTGGGCAAGGGGCGACCCCTGCGACCTACGCGCTCCTGTGGGTCATCTCAGCAGTAATGGCGGTGGTGGGCGTCATCGTGGCCCCGCGCATGCGTCCACGCCCTACATAGGAAAGAATGAAGACTCCTTCGGGGAGGGGCCTCGAACTCAGCAAAGGTGATTTCATGACCATGCGTAAGCGATTGGTGCCAGTTATTTCAGTAGCTGCGTCCGTGCTACTTCTTGCCGCCTGTGCAGCTGAAACTACTACTGCGTCAAGTAGCGCACCAGCCCCTTCGGCCGCCGCCCCCTCTGTCGCCGCCCCCTCTGTCGCCGCCTCCTCTGCACCGGCAGAGGCAACTGACGAGTGCGCGCGCGAGAACCTAACTACAGTTGCGGCCGACACGTTGACAATTGGTACCGATACACCGGCATACCCGCCGTACTTCGCCGACGACGATCCGTCGAATGGGCAAGGCTTCGAAGCGGCGGTGGCATATGCGGTTGCCGGCGGTCTTGGTTTCACTCCTGACGAGGTTACTTGGCAGGTCGTGCCGTTCAATACTTCATATGCACCAGGTGACAAGGCATTCGACTTCGACATTAATCAAATTTCGATCACCCCAAAGCGCAAGAAGGTCGTTGACTTCTCGGATGGGTATTACACGGTGAACCAGGCGGTTGTCGCACTCAAGGATTCGCCGATTGCCAACGCAACATCATTGGCAGAGCTGAAGGATGCAAATCTTGGTGCGCAGGTTGGTACCACGAGTCTTGAGTTCATCAATGCGGTGGTGCAACCAAATAATGACGTTCAGGTGTTCAACGACACCAATGATGCGAAGAGTGCCATGCAAAACGGTCAGATTGACGGCCTGGTGGTTGATCTGCCGACCGCCTACTACATCACCGCGGTGGAAATCCCCAAGGGCAAGATTGTCGGGCAGTTCAAGGCTGAAGCCGGTGGTGAGCAGTTTGGTCTTCTGTTCCAGAAGGGCAACCCACTAGCCACCTGCGTCAACCGAGTGCTTGCCGATCTAAGTGCATCCGGTGAGTTGCAGGCGATCCAAGATGAGTGGATGGCCGGTACCACGGCGCCGTACTTCACGCAGTAACGTCACGTTGGTGACACCAGCGACAACTGCGCCTGGCGCGCCCGAGGTCTATTTCGACCCGGTGCGCCAGGCGTATCGTCGTAAACGGGCAAGGCGTGATGCTCTGGTTGGTATGGCTAGCCTCCTGGGGTTCGTCTTGGTCGTGGGATTCGCTATTTCACGCACCTCGGGCTGGCCACTTGTTCAAGAGACTTTCTTTAATGGCAGCGAGTTCATCGCCACCTTCCCTGGACTCTTAGACGCCTTTTTATTAAATGTGCGTATCTTTCTGATTGCTGAGCCGCTAATTTTGATAATCGGTCTGCTGGTGGCGCTGGCTCGCGATCTACGTTCACCACTGCTGCTGCCACTTAGGGTGGTGGCGACCCTATATGTCGATATTTTTCGAGGCGTTCCGACTATCTTGGTTATCTTCTTATTGGGTTTTGGCGTGCCGGCACTGCAATTACAAGGCGTACCTAATAACACGGTGTTCTGGGGTACCGCCGCATTGGTCCTTTCATATGGCGCGTATGTAGCCGAAGTCTTTCGTGCCGGCATCGGTTCGGTCCACTCAAGCCAGCGGATGGCAGCGCGTTCGCTGGGCCTGACTTCGCTGCAGACAAGTCGTTATGTCGTGCTGCCCCAGGCCGTTCGCAATGTCATACCCCCGCTACTTAATGACTTCATCTCACTGCAAAAAGATACTGCGCTGGTTTCGGTTCTCGGACCAATCGAATTACTAAGGCAGGCGCAAATTGATGCCTCCTCGACATTTAACTACACCGCGTATGTTGGTGCGGCTCTAATATTTATCGCGCTCACAATCCCCATGACTCGATTTGCCGATTGGGTTCAAGCGCGAATGCGCAAGCGCCGCAGTATGGCGGGTACCGCATGACCAACACACTTCTTGATATCGCCGGCGTCTGGAAGGCATTCGAAGGCAATTCAGTGCTCAGAGGCTTAGATCTGTCGGTTGCTCGACATGAAGCCGTTGTACTAATCGGTGCATCCGGCTCAGGTAAGTCAACATTGCTGCGATGCATAAATGGCTTAGAGACAGTTGACGCTGGGCGCATCCTGCTTGACGGTGACCTCGACGTGAGCGCGTTCAAGACAGATATGGATGCGGTACGAAGGCGAATAGGTATTGTTTTTCAGTCTTATAACCTTTTCCCGCACATGACAGTCATTGACAATGTGACATTGTCACCGCGTAAGGTTTTGAAGCGAAGCACGGCTGATTCAAAGGAACAAGCCATGGCACTGCTACAGCGATTTGGGCTTGCAGGAAAAGCGAATGATTACCCGGATCGGTTATCGGGTGGTCAGGCGCAGCGGGTTGCCATTGTGCGTGCACTTGCAATGGAGCCCGAGTTGATGCTGTTCGATGAGATCACCTCGGCCCTTGACCCCTTACTCGTGGGTGAAGTGCTCGACACGGTTCGCGACCTCAAGGCTGGCGGTTTAACGTTGATAATGGCGACCCATGAAATGGGATTTGCTCGCGAGGTAGCCGATCAAGTCTGCTTCCTAGACGCTGGAGTAGTCCTTGAAAAGGGGACACCTGAGGCGGTATTTGGTAGCCCGCAAGAGGTGAAAACCCAGGAATTCCTGGCTCGAATCCTTAAATAGTTCATTGTGGACAGGGTGAGTCGCACTAAATTTGCCCCCTTAATCCCTACTCTGGTGCGGGGTGCATCCGGCACTTGCCATACGCGTGGAGGAATGAATGTCAACTATGAACTCGGGCCAATCGGTCGATGAGGTCGAGGCCAATGCATTGGGCCAGATAGGTCGAAACTGGTGGGTGCTGTTGTTCTTGGGCATTATCAGTTTGGGTGTCGGTGTAATCGCACTCGTTTGGCCAGGTGCAACCATTGTGGTTGTTGCGATCCTGCTAGCCATCTGGCTGCTCATCTCGGGCATCTTCCAGGTGGTGCGGGCATTTGCTCACGGGCTATCGGGCGGCATGCGCGCCCTGCTCATCATCACCGGCATCATCTCGATTATTTTGGGCTTGTTCATGTTCCGCAGCGCTTTCCAGGCTGTTGAGATCCTGGCAATCTTCATCGGTATCGCCTTCTTGTTCCGTGGCTTCGGTGCCCTCTTCGTGGGTGCGGAAGAAAAAGAAGGACGCGGCTGGAATATCTTCGGCGGCATTGTGATGCTGATCGGTGGCGTGGTTATTTTGGTATGGCCAGGGATCTCGCTGGTCACTTTGGCGTGGATCACGGGTATCTGGCTGATCATCATCGGTATTTTCGAGATCATCAGCGCGTTCTCGCTGAAGTCAGCAGTCAAGAAAGCCATGAAGTAGCAAATCTGCTGAATTGA
>WLHM01000009.1 GCA_009702725.1 Actinomycetota bacterium
ACTTCGAGTGCCGCCGCCCCGGCGACCGACTGGGCTGTGGTAACGCGGGCTAGCCGCTCCATAGCCTCGTCCACCGTCAGGTTTTCCGGTGCCTTCTTGCGTTTGAATAGGCCGGCCCCTGTGCCTTCTGGTATCAGCCCCTGTGGCCGGACCATCATCATCACGACCAAGGCGCCACCATAAATTACCGCACGCCACGGGATAGCGTCATCACCAAGCGTGTTGGTAAGAATCGGGTCTAATGCGCCGAGAATAAATGCGCCAACTACGGTGCCAAGGAGGTTGCCGGTTCCACCGAGTACAACCACTGAAACAATCAGGATTGAGAGATCTAGATTGAAGTTCACCGGCGTCATCGCACCTTGCGAGAAGGCAAATAGTGCGCCAATACCGCCAGCGATCCCCGCTGTGATTCCAAAGGTCAGTAGTTCAGGACGTGCTGACTTCTTCCCGAGACTTGGGAGCACGGTCTCCTGTTCGCGGAGCGTCTTCAGGAGTCGCCCAAACGGCGATTCACCCAAACCCCAACAAATCAGGATCACAATTACGGTGACCAGCAGCATAAGCAGCGCGAATCGAATGGTGCTATCTGCTTTCAAGGTCGCGAAGGAGACGCCCCCGATTTTTATCGAGGGTATTCCAGCAACCCCGAATGGACCACCGGTAACCACCTCCCAAACATTCATGATCTGCTGCCCACCAAGCTGGAAAGCAAGGGTCAACAGGATCAAATACTCACCCTTAATCAGGCGCACAGCCGGTAAGGAAATAATCAAGGCCGCAATAAAAGTGACGACGATGGCAGCGATGATTGCTGCCCACCAAGGCCAGCCGAATCCATATCCCACGCCCGACACATTGATGTCGTAATCCTCAGTGCGAACCGGGAGCGCGAAACGAGCTGCCGTAAATGCACCAATACCGAAAAGGATTGATTGCGCCATCGAGACCCGGCCAGCGTACCCGAGCAGTAGGTTCAGCGACACGCTCAATGACAGCAGGACCAAGATATTGATGGCAATTTGCGCGTAGTAGCCCATCAGACGGCCGCCTTCCCGAATAAGCCCTGCGGGCGAACTAGCAAAATGATGAACAGCGCGGCGAAGACGACCACGGGCGCGAATTGCACACCCAAGAAAAGGCCACTCCATTGACTAAGTAGCCCCAGAATTAGCCCACCTAATGCAGTACCTGTCAGTGACCCGATACCACCGAAGAACACCGCGATGAATCCGATCAGAGTCCATTGCAGTGCCATCGATGGTGATGCCACGAATTCGGCCGTTACGAACAAGCCGCCGAGCCCGGCTATCACTGAGCCGATCCCAAAAACCAAAATATAGACCCGGCGGCTGTTGATACCAACCGCAGCTGCCATGGTCGGATTCGTTCGTAGGGCGGTAATCGAACGCCCCGAACGAGTGCGGTTCACAAACAGCACGACCGCTAGCACTACCAGCCAGGCGACGACAACCTTTAGAACATCTATCAAGGTGATCGTCATGAAGCCCAGAGTGAATATTTTGTTGTCGAATGCGCTACCCAACTCACCATCAGCCCCGAATGTCTGAAGTGGAAGATTTTGGGTGCCGAACACAATCTGAAGCAGGTTCGGGAATGCAATCGTCAACCCGAGGGATACCAAAAACAGCGATAGTAGCGTCGCATTTCTATTAATAAGTGGGAAATACCCCAAAATCAAAATTAACAAACCGAACACCAGGGCCACCGCGAGTCCGAAGACTAGGGATGCCCAAAGCGGGAAGTGCAAAGTGCTCGCAGACCAAACCGCCCCATAACCGGCAGCAGCGAAGGGGATCGCATTGGCCAGATGAAAGATCTTCGACGTCTGATAAATCAGACCGAAGCTCACACCTAGCAGCGCATAGAACGATCCAAGGACAATCCCTGAAATCGTCAACTGCGCAAATAAATCAATATTCACTGCGATCCCCTTCGACTACCTATTAACGACTACTGGACTGGGCCCAGCGCTGTCATCGGATCATCACCGTTCTTGATCTTGTGGATCTCGGTGATCAACGTTGGTACCCCACCTTGGACCTCAAAGACACCCATCGGCTTGGAGATCGAGTGATCTACCTTGTCGAGGGCAACCATGCCTACGGTGCTGGCGTCGCCACCATATACCGACTTGAAGGTCGGGTCAGCCAAAAGTGCTTCTTGCAACTGTGCGGCATCGTTCGGGTCGCCACCGGCTGCAATTACACGCTTGACGAGTTCCCAAACAATGAATACCTGCTCGTAGTAGTTCGAGCCGTAGTACTCGGGGTCCTCGCCGTACTTTGCCTGGTACGCAGCCACGAAGCACTGGTTCCAAGGATTCGGGTTGGCGGTGCTGTAGAAGTCAACGCCGAAGTTAACACCGTCATAGGCGCTGCCACCAATTTTGGCTGCCTGTGAAGTGAACTCGTCCATCATGATCGGCACGGTGATACCGGCCTCACGAAGTGCCTTGACCTGGTAGCCAAGGTCATCGCCGAAGCTGAAGGTCATGATGGCATCCGGGTTGGCTGCCTTGATCTTCGCGGCGAGTGCCTTGAAGTCGGTGGCACCTACGTCATGCTGCTCGGCTGCAACGATCTCGCCGCCGGTCAGTGCCTTCCATGCTGCAGGAGCGGTCTCCTTGAAGGTTCCAACGCCGTTCTCCATGGTGCCGATAAGCGCGAGCTTGGTGGCATCTGGGTAGGTCTGATGGATCCAGGCAAGTGCACCTGGTGCGGGATCCTCTGCGTAAACCATACGGTTCATGTAAAGGAGATCCTGGTTCAACTGAGCCGGGCTGGAGCCGCCACCGTTGAAGGTAAGGACGCCAGCTTCTTGGAAGATCGGGATGATGGCTTCCGAAGGTGCGCCGTATGAAGTCTGAAGGACCTCAATGCCATCTTGGGAGATCAGTCGCTTGGTCTCGGTGATGGCTGTTGGGACGTCGCCGCTCTGGTGGTCACCAATCGTGATCTGGTAATCCATGCCGCCAGCTTCACGAATCTGGTCAGCAGCAAGCAATGCGCCCTTGCTCATGACATCACCGAAGAAGGAGCCCTGGCCAGTAACCGCCAAGAGCATGCCTGCTGGGATGGTGACGCCTTGACCGGCCTCTGGTCCACCCGCACCAAACACGTCGTTGATGCATGTGCCCGCGGCTGCAGGTGCCTCTGAGGCAGCAGCTTCAGTAGCAGCCGGTGCCGCTGAGGCAGCAGCTTCAGTGGCAGCTGGTGCCGCTGAGGTCTCACTTGACGTGGTACCTGAACTACAGGCGGCTAGGAGGCCGGAAAGACCGAACACCACCCCGACTGCCAGAGCCTTGCGGCCCATGAACTTTCTCTGCATTTATTACTCCTTATGTTGTG
Organism: Actinomycetota bacterium; assembly: GCA_009702725.1. Lineage (GTDB taxonomy): Bacteria > Actinomycetota > Actinomycetes > S36-B12 > S36-B12. The sequence continues at coordinate 3,372 of WLHM01000009.1, forward strand.
ACTTGCTCGTACGAACTTTTTAAAATGATCGTGCACGGCCTGGTCCGGATTGCGCGAAACAGGCCAAATTCGTTCGCTTACACCTCCATCTCTAGTTTCACCAATTGGGAAAGCGTCTGGCTGAAGCAGACGATTACTTACTTGGCGAGTGAATCTGCAAACGAACGAATAGCTTGGTTGAATTCAACCGGGTTTTCGATCATTGGGTAATGACCGGTGCCAGCGAGAACTTCAACTCGACTTCCGGGTATCCGACTGCTGGTCTCTTCGACCATTGCCTGCGGAACCAACCAATCTGCGTCACCGCGCAGCAAAAGCACCGGAGCCTTAATGGTGCCGACTACATCGCGCTTATCGAAGCCCGCGTAACCGGTTAGGTCGCCGGCCGCGTATTCAGGAGCTATGCGAATGATCTGCCAAACCACCTCACGCGCCCGGTCTGCGGGAGTGCGGTAGCCGGTCAGTGACTGCGACCAGCACTCAAGGATCTGGGGCGCATTCAGATTTAGCATCTCCAAGAAGAACGGGCTTACCGTAGGCGTGTAGTCAGCGCCTTCACATGAGACAATTCCCGCATAGAAATTGGGGCGGCGAGCCCCCAACTCGAGCACCATATTGCCGCCCATTGAGCAGCCAATAATGATTGGATTCTCAAGGCCTAAGGCTTCCATGAAGTTCTCGTTGAACTCCGCGAACTGACTGATGTGGTTCAACGGGCCCGTCTTCGGTTCTGCGGACTTACCGTGCCCCGGGGCATCAATTGAGATGACTCGGTACGAATCAGACAGCCCGTCTAATACGTGCCGATACATCAAGGTGTCTTGGCAAGCCGCGTGAATACATACGATGGGCTGGCCCTGACCAGCTTCCTCGTAGTGGGCCCGCAGCCCTTTGACATCGACGTACTTACCCAATATTTCACGCCCGCTCGGAACCGGGTCTGGTGAAAATGGTCCGGGTACCGCAGGCGCCTTGCCCGCCTTCGACATCGCCATAAGCAAGCGCCACATTGGCTTGATATTGCGCAGGGCAGCGACCATATTGCCCTCAAAAGTTAGTTGGCCAAGCCCTGGCGAGGTTGCCTCAAACCAGTCGGTCTTCCCGTCGAGAATACGGTTCCACTCGCTGTCGGGCCCAATGAGCACAATGTCATCACCGGTAAGTGACAGGCCGGGTTGCACGGAGACCACTTTGCCGTCACGTGCGTCAATGGTCCAACTGCCCTCGGGGGTTTTGATTCCAACTCGGACGTTGAAGTACTTGGCTGAAGATGCAAACTGATCATCTGAGTTTATTTGAGTTTGAAAATCAGACCACCAAGTTAGATCACCGAACTGCTTTATCATTCTCGCTCCGTCCAGGTCGCACTTGCTCTATCGAAAGGAAAGATCAGGCCAATTGGATCCATTAATCAAGCTCATGGATCCCACCGATTAGCCGATAAGCGCAGGATTGCCGAATAAAAGACCTGAGTCAACCCAAATACGGGAATAAGTTTGTATCAATTGGATAACATGACTTAACGAATGGATCCATTCGTTAATATGCTCTACCCAACAACTAGAAACTGCCCATTGGACCACCCAACGCCCATTTTTGAGTATGGGTGGCGATGGCACCAGAGTTTTGGAGATAAGCAATGGCTACCCACTCCCCACTCGCTCCAGCCACCCCCTGGGTCGAAGTAGCTGCCACCGAGCATGACTGGGATCAAGCCGATCCGAAGCTCTTAACCTCCATGCTGAGCCAGTTGGCTTTGATCCGGTCGTTCGAGGAGTACGTGTTAATCCTTGCCGGAAAAGGCCTAATCCACGGGCCGGCACACTCAAGTATCGGTCAAGAAGGCGGTGCGGTCGGCTCAATAATCACCCTAACCGGCGCCGATGAAGTCAACGGCTCCCATCGAGGGCACCACCAGTTCTTGGCCAAAGCCCTCGCCTATGTTGAACCAGCGGGTATCGACCCCACCGCCGACCTGACTCCAGCCGTGCGAGAGGTCCTGACCCGAAGCCTCGCCGAAATCTGTGGACTGGCTCGTGGCTATTGCCGGGGCCGCGGTGGATCAATGCACCTGCAGTGGAAAGAAGCCGGAGCAATGGGCACTAACGCCATTGTGGGCGGTGGGGTGCCGCAGGCCGCCGGATTTGCGTGGGCAAATCGCTTTGCGGGTACCGACGCCGTCTCGGTTACCTACTTCGGGGACGGGGCAGTAAATATCGGATCAGTGCTGGAGAGCATGAATCTTGCCTCAGCATGGAAATTGCCTATTTGCTTCTTTATCGAAAATAATCAGTATGCGGTAGCTACCACGGTGCAAGAAGCAACAGGTGAGCCCCGCCTTTCCGCTCGCGGGCTAGCTTTTGGGATTCCAAGCTGGAAAGTCGATGGAATGGATCCAATGTCGGTGCACCTTGCGATGCAGGAGGCCCTAGCACATATGCGTTCCGGCAGCGGGCCAACAATTATTGAAGCTGACGTTTATCGCTACTTTCACCAAAACGGTCCGTTCCCCGGCAGCGCATTTGGGTACCGCACTAAAGAAGAAGAAGCTCACTGGGTGGGTCGCGACCCGCTGCAGCTTCTTGCAGAGCATCTAGTTCGGCGATCAATTTTGACCCAGGATCAAATTGATAACTGCATTACCCGAGCCAATGCCGCTATGGAAGAAATCGGCGATCTGCTCCTTGAGGAAGACCCAGACGGCAAACCAGGGCAGCGTCGCATCAAGTTATCGGAGTGGCCGGACACGAACTTCGTTGATGTCGGAGTCCGCGGCGACTTATCTGAGTTCGCAGATGTGCGTTTCGAAGAACTAAACACTTTTAGCGGTGCCATTGAAGATCGAAAGTTTGTGGACGTAATAGCCGACACTTTTGCGCGCCGCATGGAGACCGACGAACGCATTGTCATGATGGGTGAAGACATTCACCGACTAAATGGCGGTACAAATGGCGCAACAAAAGGGCTCTCCGCATCGTATCCCGATCGAGTCCTGGGCACTCCAATTAGCGAGAATGCCTTCGTTGGACTAGGTGGTGGAATCGCACTTGATGGCAGATTCATTCCCATTGTCGAACTCATGTACGCCGATTTCATGTGGGTGGCAGCTGACCAAATATTCAATCAAATTGGTAAAGCGCGACATATGTTTGGTGGCGATAGTGATGTTCCATTAGTGCTGCGCGGCAAAGTCGCAATGGGAACCGGTTACGGATCACAGCACTCAATGGACCCTGCCGGCATCTACGTGACAGCTCCTGGCTGGCGCATTGCGGCACCATCAAATCCATTCGACTACGTCGGAATGATGAATAGCGCTATCCGTTGCAAAGATCCGGTATTGGTCCTCGAGCATGTCGATCTCTATACCTCAACTTGGCCTGCCCCTACTGAGGATTTCGATTACTTCATCGAAATTGGCAAAGCGTCGATCCGGCGCCCCGGAGAAGAGATAACAGTTCTCTCCTACTTGTCCATGGTTAATGAATGTCTGACCGCGGTCGAATCACTCGGCAATATTGATGCCGAAGTGATAGATCTGCGTTGGCTCGATCGAGCAAGTGTTGATTGGGAGACCATCGGCGAAAGTCTTAGAAAGACAAATAATGTCCTGATAGTTGAGCAAGGAGCCCTTGGTACTGGCTACGGGGCGTGGCTCTCGGATGAAATTCAACGACGTTTCTTTGACTACCTAGATCAGCCGGTGCAGCGCGTGACCGGTGGCATCGCGTCGCCGAGTATCAGCAAAGTTCTTGAAAGGGCTGCAATTGCTCGGTCCGAAGAAGTGATATCCAAACTCCGCGAAATTTGCGGTTAACAACCTTTCCACTTATTGGCATCACGTCCACTACTCGAGGAGTGAACTCTCTATGGCACATATTCTTCGGATGCCGGAGATTGCTGCAAATGCAGTTGAAGCCACGTTGGCCAATTGGCTGCTGGCGGAAGGCTCAGCCTTCACCACCGGGCAATCACTCGCGGTGGTCGAAACCGAGAAAGCCGCCGTTGACCTTGAAGCTGAATCCGATGGAGTCCTCCTTAGCCTTCTAGTCCAAAATGGCGCGCAGGTTGACGTTGGTTCACCGATCGCCCTGGTTGGAGATTCTGGCGAGACGGGCATCGATATTGCTGCTGCACTAGCCGCACTCGGGGTAAGTGCAAAGTCCGACGCTGTACCGATTAGCTCTGAAGTGCCTAACGGCTCTGAATCAAAGACTCCCCCTAGCCCAACTGTTCCGGCAGGCACCCCTGACTCTGCACGTATTTTTGCTAGTCCATTAGCACGGAAAATGGCAAGGGACTCGGGCATTGCACTCGATGGTATTGCCGGCACCGGCCCAGGCAGGCGAATTGTGCGAAGAGATATCCGAGCGGCAATCAAGAGTGCCTCAAATACTCAAACAGTGAACGTCGCACCCGGCACGTCGTCGCAATACGAAGATATTCCGCACACCCGAATGCGAAAGGCGATTGCCGCCCGACTCTCTCACAGTAAGCAGACCGCGCCACACTTCTATTTGCGAGGTACCTGCCGAGTCGATGCCCTATTGCAAGCGCGCGCAATACTAAATGAACAAGGTACCGCAAAGCTTTCCATCAATGATTTGCTAATCAAGGCCATCGCCAAGGCGCACACTCTTGTGCCAGCCATGAATGTCACGTGGGGCGACGATGCAACACGTCACTTTAAGGGGGTAGATATTTCGGTGGCCATTGCTACCGAAACCGGTTTACTCACCCCAGTAATTTTAGGCGTCGACGCGCTGAGCCTGACCGAGATATCAAGCCAGGTATCGGACTTCGTATCGCGTGCACGCGTCGGGCAGATCCAACCGGCTGAACTTGACGGTGGTTCCATCACTATAACAAATCTTGGCATGTTCGGGGCTGAGGAGTTCTCGGCAATACTTAATCCTCCGCAAGCGGCAATTCTCGCTGTCGGGGCGGTGACGCGCGAGCCCGTCGTCAATGGTGATCGGATTGAAATTGCTTCAGTGCTGCGTGTTGTACTTTCAGTAGATCACCGCCCTGTCGACGGTGCCACTGCAGCACGTTGGATGCAAAAGTTTGTTTCCATAATCGAGAACCCAGTTCTACTCTTCTCGTAACCCAAGTTTTCAGATTGTTACGCGCTAAAGATTACGTGTAGACGGATACCCCTGATCATCAACACGATGTGGGTGTTCAAAGAGCTCAGGATGCTGTTCAAGCTCATGCCTAGTGCGGCGAATGTGGCCGATAAGTACCCGCTCGGCATCCTCAATATCACGCCTCTTCATTGCGTCTATCAAAAGTCTATGCTCAGCGTTAATAACCCATTGCCTTTCATGCCGCGTAATGGTGGAATACGCCCTGCGGTAATGCTGAGTGGTATTCCAAAATCTTTGCACCATTGATAACAAGAGATCTATCTGGCAGGCACTATAAGTAAGGCGGTGCAACTCCCTATCGAGCACCAAGAAAGTCTCAACATCGGTCACATTCTCAATTTCATCTTGGATGCGATCTAACTCTGCGTGATCTCGGGCAGTTAAGTGCGGAATGCTTTCTTGAAGGGCAAGTGGCTCAACTCGCTCGCGAATCTTGTAGATAGCGCGACACTCTTCAAGATCCACTCTAGAAACCCACGCGCCAGAATTGGCTTTCAGGGTCGTTAGGCCCTCGGACTCAAGAATGCGCAATGCTTCACGGACTGGCAATCGACTAGCGCCAAGTTGAATTGCGATATCTTCCTGCCGGATACGTGTGCCGGCCATAAGTTGGCCAGACAGAATCAACTCACGCAAACTATCTGCCACCCGCTGGCTTGCCACCGCGGAAGGCACTACGTCGGAAGTTCCAGGTGGCATAACTAATTCGCCCTACTTGCCGAGAGCATTTGGAGATTCTGGCCGGATATACCCGGGTGAGAAGAAAGCCTTGCCGGTTGGGTAGCTAACAAGCTCAAAATGCATGCCCCACGGCGAAACGAAGTAGACCCAGCGCTGTCCAAGGCTTGGACCTTTGCTAACCGTTGGTTCACCAAGGATTTTCACACCCTTTGATTCAAGATAGGTAATTGCCGTGTCAAGGTCCTCAACATACAACGCGACATGGTGCCCGCCGATATCGCTATTCAATGGGAAGGCGCGGTTTTGCTCTTTCGCCTCGTATTGAAAAACCTCGAAAATCGCTCGCCCGCCGCACGCGTAGAATCGAAGTTCCCGCATAACTGTTCGCGGATCCACATTTAAGTGCTCCGCCATCCAACCGCCGGTATCGTCCTGAAACGGACCAAGGGTATAAAGGTACTCACAGCCAATTACATCAACCAAGAACGAGTGCGCCTCATCGAGATCAGGCACGGTGAAACCGAAATGATCAAATCCCGTTAGACCGGGGATCCCAACTGGCAAGCCGCTTCACCCACTTCTACTCTGGTATTGGTTCACTTGGGCGGCGCACCGCGGGCACTTCGATTGCTTCCAGAATGACACCAAGACTTTCAAGAGTGTCAAGGTAGGCGAATCCCCCATCACCATTGAGCCCGTAGCCTCTTCCAGTTTGAGTAACACCAACACCCGATTCGGCGCATTGGGCGATCACGTCGTCGTATGAATCAACCCAAAAACCGATGTGGTGCTGCCCGTATCCGTGTTCTTCAATCCACTCGTGGTAAAGACTCGGGCCCTCGAGGGCCTCAATCAGTTCGACCTGCGGATCGGCGCCAATCAGTGCCAATCGCATTGAGAAGGTCCCTGGCTTACCTCGGTACGTGAGCTCTGGGACAACATCGGGGCCATAGGTGTAGACCCGCCAGTCTTCGCGTCCAAGGATCGCGGACCACTGCTTGATGCCTTTAGCTAAATCCGGGACAAGGATGCCAATTTGGGCGGGTACCACATGCCGCAAGAAATCAGGTACCAATTCGAGGTTCATAACCGGCCAGCCAACAAAGAATTTAAGAAAGTCACGGGTACCAGTTCCCGTCCACGGTCATCCCACCGTCTGTTACCAGCGAATGGCCCGTCACGTAGGAAGCCGCATCAGAGGCCAAAAATCCAATAACCGAAGCGATTTCAGCTGGAGCAGCCAGCCTCTTCATTGGAGTCCTGGCAATAATTGGCCGCAAATCTAGTTTGCCCTGGGCCACCAAAATATCTGTCATGGCTGTCTGCACATACCCCGGTGCAACAGCATTGACCCGAATATTGTCTGGTGCCCACTCAACGGCCAAAACGCGTGTTAGCCCGTCAATACCAGCTTTGGCTGCGCAATAACTTGCCCGTTTCGGCATTCCCATCTGCGAGGCGACCGAAGAGATATTGATTATCGATCCGCCCCCACCGGCCTTCATAAGCCCATGCGCCGCCCGGCAAGCTCGCATAGTCCCGCTTAAGTGAATATCAATTAGCAACATCCAGTCATCGTCACTTACATCGGATGAAGGAGCTGGGCGGGCAATCCCCGCACAGTTCACACCAACGTGAAGGGCTTCTTCATTTAGCCTTATTGATTCAAATGCCGCGACCACAGAATCGTTGTTAGTTACGTCTGTAACTACTCCGCGGGCCTTGGCTTCGCCGCCAAGATTCTCAACTGAAGACGATATAGCTTCGGCATTCATGTCAAGAAGTACCACACGCCCACCTTGCGAGACCCAGAGTTCAGCAAATGCAAGGCCGATGCCCGATGCCCCACCTGTTATGGCAGCAATGCGGTTGGTCGAATTAGACATCTTTTAATTCCGTTCCCGTGCAGTAAGGCAGCCTTACGATCACTTGACGACTATCGGATTAACCGGGGCGCCTGTGCCTTGAACAACTTTTAACGGCGCAGCGGTATACAGAAATGTGTACTGCTTATCTTTTGCGCAGTCTTCAGCGAGCGCGTCTAAGGCGATTATCTCAGTGAAGGTAACTCCGAGGTTGCGCATTAGGGCCGAGTGCAAGGGCAGCACTACTCCCGAAACTGGATCAGTAGTCACTTCGTTCGCGATGGTGTCCGTGACCAAATTCGGGATTTCCATCTCATGGAACCACGACACCAACTCCGGTGAGTAGGTAAGGCCAGGCTCAATGAAGTCTTTGTAGAACTCTTCACGAGGAGTGGTGTAAAAAGCCCCTATCCACCCGGTACGCACAAGCAAGATGTCTCGCTTCTGGATCTCGACTCCCTGGCTTTTTGCAGCCGCCATCAAGTCGTTATGGTCGAATGTTTCACCGCGACCCAAAACATCTTTGCCGCGGTATCGAGCAATGTCCAGCAGAATCCCGCGGCCGACAACACCTCGTTCAGCAATTGGCAGAACACTGCATTTCTTCAAGCCACCCGTGGTTGTTTCTGCCGGATAACCGTTATAAATCTGATCGCCATACCAAACATGCCCAAGTGCGTCGTACTGGCTAGAGCCCTGTAAGAACATGATCATCACATCGTCGGCGTACTCCATGGCGCCGTCGAAAACTACGCCATTGCCGCCAAGGTAATTTCCGCGATCCATGATGTTGTAACGGGTGGCACCGGTTCGACCTGGCCACACTGGATCGCCATCGGGATGGCCCATCTGCACCTGCAAGGTAAAGGTCTTACCGGACTTGATCTCACTTGCTCCGCGCAAAGCTTGGGCATCGTCCAGGTAGTTAAGTGAGCCAACCTCATCATCTGGGCCCCATTTACCCCAGTTTTTAGGCGAATCCGCCAATAGCTCAACCAGTGTCGGAACAGGTGCTTTGCTCATGTCATCCCCTTATATTCAAATGAAGACCACCACTCAGATACCTATAGCTTGTCCCGAGGTTATTCTCATGGATCCATTGAAGAAGTGCTCGTTACCATATCGTTACTTTAATGGTCCACATTTATAGCCACCGGCCATAGAATCGAAGAGCCGATCCCGATTTTGTTTAATGGATGGATCCAATCACCGATGCGGAGCACAGATGGTCAACATGGCTGGCAAGACACTCGTACTTTCCGGGGCAGACGGGGCGATCGGCCGTGAGATCGCCCGTCAATTTCTTGAGGCTGGTGCCAACCTGGTGCTGGGCGACTTAGCACTAGATCCGCTCACGAAATTCTGCAAGGAAATTGACCCGAGTGGCGAGCGCGCCAAGCCTTTTAGGTTAGATGCCGCCTCCTCGGCAAGCAACGACGAATTTGTTGCCCTAGCGGTAGAAACCTTTGGGTCGGTAGATTTCGTGGTACCGGCAGCCGGTATCTATCCGGAAGTCGCTATCGCCGACATGACCAACGATCAATGGGCCACGGTAATGAAAATCAATCTGGACGGTGTTTTCTATTTAATACGGGCTTGTATCCCGCATTTGAATCAAGATGGATCCATCGTCAATATCTCATCGATAGCTGGGCACAGAGGCAGCAATAAACATGGTCACTATGCGGCTGCCAAGGGCGCGCTGCTTGCTTTAACCCGGAGCCTGGCCTGGGAACTTGGTTCGAAGGCCAGAGCGAACTGTGTATCACCGGGCATAATCGAAACTCAAATGACTGTTGACCTAGTGGCGGCCCGCGGTGATGTGCTTATTGCCGCTACTCCATCCGGTCGCTTGGGCCAAGCATCGGAAGTTGCTTCGGTGGTACTTTTCCTTTGTAGCCCCGCAGCCAGTTTCGTAAACGGTGAAACCATCCAAGTCAATGGCGGACTTCACATGATTTGAGTTGGGCCCAACTTCAAATCAGGCTTAACCGATCGTGCCCGAGGGGAATAGTGTGCGCACGTACCAATCGTGCTCCGGCACAATGATGTCCGCCTCACGGCGAATACGGTCATAGCCCGCCATCAAATCTGGCAGATCCCAAAAGGAACCGGTGGGCCAATTCAATTCTAGGTTCTTGTAGTTGTACATGATGTCACTCGTGAGGCACACGGTGCCCAAGTCAGTTTCGACCATAACCACCATGCAACCTGGAGTATGGCCGCCAATTTTGACCAACTTCACCGCATTGTCGATCTGGTAATCACCATCAATTATTTTAAGTTGGCTTCGAACAGCATCCATTTTATATGAATATTCAGGGTAGTAATACATGCAGAAACTTGGCGGCGTGATCGCCTGCGGAAGCTCATCCTTCT
>WLHM01000090.1 GCA_009702725.1 Actinomycetota bacterium
CCCGGTGCAGATCGACTACCAAGTGACACCAATCCCAGTACCCGAGACCAAACAGCAAGAGTTGCCAGGTGGGTTAGTGATTTTTACCCCGGTGCCTTCTGATCAGTGTTGAGATGTTTATCCGCTCTGCGTGGGGCAAAACCCCGCCGAGATTCGCCAGCGCGGGCAGTCTTTACAAGATGGTTTCACTGCGAACTGAACCAGCCGTGCCGCATCGGATAAGTAACAGCGGCCCGAATTAGTTCACGACCTTTCACGGCAGCGGCTTGTCGAGGATGCGGCGCCAATGGGAAGGACCTGTCATATGCGCCGGCAGCAACGGCCGCCTCGACCGCGAATGTTGATTCACTGAAGTAGACCAACCTCTGCGAATGACCGAGCACTCGCCAGTCAACAAGTGCCGCGTGGCCGCTGCCAGTTTTCGAGCGATCCCACGAATCCTGCTCAATGAACCAAGGGTTCAGGCCAAGGCTCTTACATTCGGATACCCATTTAGCACGAGCTTCATTGGTATCACTTGCGATAAAGACACTGCTTAGGCCGGATGCATCGCGGGCCTCAATTAACGCCTTACGTATTTCATCCACAAGTGGTGCTTGATGAGCTCGATCTGAGTATCGAAGATGTAGCCCGAGGAAGGGCTCGCGGCCGGCGAGTGAGCCGCGGGCGCTGTCTTCAATCGCTGAGTTGAATGGCAACGACCTATAAAACTCGCGCCGAAACTCACGAAACTCGGCCTGCCAGTCTTGCTCAGCTTTGCCTTCAGGGGGTAAGAAGAATTGGCCACCGGCGATTATCACCAAGGTTGTTGGATTGCAGGGGTCGGTAAGTGCGGCCGAGAGTTCAGACATGAATACTTGCTCTCCGCGGTCGTGGCCGGCAAGCACCACCAGGCGTCGAGCTGGATCAACATTGAGATACCTAGGAAGCTCCTCGCGTCTAAATCCATAGTCACTGCGCACTTGATCGGCGTCAAGAACGAACTAGTCACAAAATGCATCCGTAAGGGTTTCTAGCGCACCACCTGGTACTACTTCTTCAAGTTCCCAGCAGATCTGGAACCTAGCGCCTAGCTGGCGAGCCAAAATCGCCGAGCTGGCAATCGCTTGTAGGCGATTGGTGTAGCCACTCCTCGGGTAGACGAGGAGGCGCTCCACGAAGCCGGCGGCAGGTGCTTGCATGACACTCAACCATAGACTCTGTGGGTGCGGTTAGCCTTCGATGAGCAGATCTTCGCGGCTCAGCAGTATGGCGGGATCTCCCGACTCTTCGCTGAATTGTCTAAGCAGTTCCTTCGTGAGGGCTCCCTTGAGGTTGAACTGCTGCCGCTCGATGCCCCGGTGGTCAATAGGTATCTGCTAGATGACCCTTACCTGAGGGATGAACTAAAGGTCAGTGACGCCGGCTCCACCATGGCAGCTCTAGCCCGCTACTTCGTGCGCATGAGGCCACGCACAAGCGTGGATGTCATTCACAACACCTTCTACCTACCGCACGGCCTAGCCGGATATCCCAAGGCCCGCCGGGTGGTCACGGTGCACGACATGATCCCCGAATTACTCCCCAAGAGCCGGCGGAGGCTTGACTTCATCACCTTAAAGAAGCGCTATGTGATGTCGGCTGACCACGTGATCTGTGTTTCCGAAGCAACGCGCAATGACATGCTGCGGGTATACGGCGACATCAAAGCGCCTATCTCGGTGGTGCATCACGGGGTTGAGCCGATATTTCGGCCGGGTGATCCGCGGGTGCCAGGGTTACCAGATCGCTACCTGCTATTTGTCGGCAATAGAGGTCAGTACAAGGACGCGAATGTTCTGCTCAACGCCTTCGCCACCTTGCGGGGCAAAGGCGAAGATGCGGCCCTGGTTTTTACTGGCGGAGGGGCTTTTACGCGTGCCGAACGTGCGCAGCATCAAGAACTCGGGGTAGCTGACCGGGTAATGCAGGTTTCACTCAAAGACACCGCGATGTCGGGGGCCTACGGCAACGCATTGATATGCGTCTTTCCATCCCGATTTGAAGGTTTTGGCCTCCCAGCCCTGGAGGCGATGGCTTGCGGCACTCCTGCGTTACTCGCGCTAGGCTCTTCACTTCCCGAAGTCGGAGGCGATGCCGCGAAGTACTTCACCCCCGGTGATGCAAAAGATCTAACGGCCGCGATCGAAGGCCTGCTCTCCGATGAGCAGGAGCGAAACCACATGAAGAATGCCGGTATTTCTCGGGCTCAGGGCTTCACTTGGGGCGCGGCGGCGGCAAAGACAGCCGGGATTTACCAATCTTTGGTGGGGTAGCCTGAGCCCGTGGAGACCAGAGCAGAGCATGCGTCGCTAGAGGTCTTCCTTAAGGCGTCACTAACCGATGAGCAGCGTAAAAATGTGCTGTTTGTTTCTTTCACCCAATGGGATTTTGCGCTCGCCGCCCTTGCTGACACCGCCACCTGTCTACATCAGATGGGCTCTGACGTGACTTTGGGGTTTTGGACTAACAAGACCCCCATGCACGACACCGGATGGTCGGTGAACGACAAGGTCGCCAAAATCTTCGCCTCCCCTGCGCGGGATCAGTTGGTGCGCGATGCCTTGATCGACTTCGGGATGCCGAAGTCATCATTTGCTCAACCCCCGATTAAGGGCTGGCAGCCGGTGCAGTCGGTGCCGATCACTCGAGCAATGAACCGAAGTGAGATAAAGGCGCTGACTTATTTTGGTAGCCCAATGGGCCGGGCCATGTTGCAGGTGCGCACTCTCACCGAAACCCCGGTTACCGATGCTTACTACTGGCCCGAGCGGCTACTTCGACTCGCGGCCAGGTCATACGCATTTGCTTACGACCAAACAGCGGAGTTAATCAAGGTGCGCGGAGTCACGGCGGTGGCCGTGTATAACGGCCGGTTCTTACATGACCGCGCAGCTTCAGCCGCGGCGCAAGCACTTGGCATTCCGGTGCTGTATTACGACACCGGCGGCATCGACACGGACTTTGATCTAACTGATTCGGTAACCCATGACTGGAGCGACCTCCAGCGGCGCATGCTGAAGCTCTATGAGGATTGGCCTGAGGCTCAGCGCGATGAGGTTGGGGGCAGTTGGTTTCAGGAGCGGCTGAACCACACCGCCTCTGATAATTCCTTATTCACCGATGCTCAGGAAATCGGCTCAACAATTGATCGACCAGAGGCCGAGTGCCTGGTTGTCTACTTCAGTTCATCCGGTGATGAAATCGCCGAGCTAGAACTCGACTGGGATCAGTTCATCGGCACGCAGCCAGAAGCACTGAAAATACTCGCCGACGAATGCCGCAAGCGCCCGGGGTATCAGTTAGTCGTGCGGTCTCACCCGCATAAACGCCGAAAGCCGAAGCAGGATGTCATCGAGTGGCTTGCGGCCGTGGATGAGGCTGATCCAGATATTCATTTAGATCCGCATTCGCCGATTGATTCCTATGCTCTAATGCGGCAGGCCGACATCGTTGTTACCTACGGCTCGACAACTGGAGTGGAAGCAGCATTCGCTGGCAAGCGGGTGATTGTTTTGGGCCCATCGGCCTATGACCAACTGGGCTGCGCAACTTTGGCTGGCACGCAGTCGGAACTCGCAGCGGCCCTTGATGACCGAAATGCTGGCGCCTGGGCCGGGGCGGTCTCGTATGGATTGATGATGCGGGCACGCGGATTTAGGTTTGAGTTTGTGAAACTATCACCCGATGGCGCCCTGGCTCTCGGCGGTCAAACCTTTGGCGACTCTCGCCCGGTGGTTCGCCACTTGAGTAATATTATAGCTCGATTGCAACGGTGGTACCTGCGAAAGTAGAGGTAAATGTTTGGGTCAATCAGGACTAAAGTCCGAACGAGTATCCCATTTAGTACTGAGGTTTATGAGTACACAAATAGCCGCGTCAAATTACGCCGGAGCAAGCGTCACCTTCACGAACTAATTGATAGCGGTCGCGAAATATGCCTAGATATTGGCGGCGGCTACCGCCCTGGGACCAACGGTTGGCTTACCGTCGATATGAGCAATGAATGCGATATCTACTGGGACTTGCGTCTTGGGATGCCATTTCCGAATAACTCGGTCGCCAAGATTTATTCGTCGCACCTTTTTGAGCACTTGACTTATGCGGAAGGTCAAAAGTTGATGGACGAGTGCCTGCGGGTGCTTAAGCCCGGTGGCTCATTCTCGATAGTCGTGCCCAATGCCCAGATGTATATCGAGTGGTACACCGGAACGCGCGAGGTGCCGCCAGGAGCTTTCGGTTGGCTCCCTGGCTACAACCAAACCACGGGCATCGATGCGCTGAACTATGTGGCCTATATGGCCGGTGAGCACAAGTACATGTTCGACCAAGAAAATCTACTTCACATTCTGCAGGCCAAGGGATTCGAGAATGTTGCGAAAAGGGAGTTCGACCCGGAAACAGACATGGCTGAACGCGACTTTGAGTCAATCTATGCGATCGGATTTAAACGGGCCAACTAGTTGGTTCGCCCGAGGCGCCGACTAAAAGTGTCGCGAAGTTTGCCTGATACCACTTTCGAAACTTCACCGTAAGAAAGATACTGGGCGAGTAACTCGGGCTTTGACGCTTCGGCCCGGACAACACCAAGTCCCCGAGAGTAATTCGAATTCACAACCACGGCCAAGTAGCCACGGGCAATATCTGCTGTCGTGACACCGCGCATAATGTATTCAAGGTGCTGGCTTTCGTTATGGAAGACCTTGACGAGCGGCTCGCGCTGATGGATTTCAATTATCTGGCTCTTCTGAAGCCACATGTTGTACCAGGTGAATTCATATGGCGAGGCTTCTAAGGCATCGGCATATGACCAGCTCTGAGGGTCGAGGAACTCTGTCTTGAATGATCGCAGCACTCTGGCGGAGAAAATCTGATGGCCGTGGCAGGTGCGCACCACCTTGGTGTCAAGGCCGACTAACTCTTGGATGTGTCGTAGTTCTAGTTCGCGCTGCTGCCAATACTCGCGGTAGTAGCGGGGTTCTACTTTCAGCTCATTATCTTCGACCAGCACGGTATAGGGGGTGTTTTCATCGACCATGAAGTCTGATCGGTAGAAGGGCCTGATGAACTCGGCATCGGAGTCGACGCAGAAATAGTTCTCGGTGAGTTCAAGCTCCCAGAAAGCGAGTTTGACGATTTCCTGATTGATGTAACCGGCACGCATGCCGTGAACTGGATGGTCAACTAGATATTCCCCAAGTTCTGATTCGCTAAGCACTGTTACGTCGGCCCCGCTAAATGCCGCGAAGCGCGCCATATCAGCTGGTGGCACTACGCAGTAAAGGTGCAAACTATCGGCATTGAATTTACGAAAACTGACTAGTAACCGCTGTGCGTAATCAAAATCATCGGCGAATGACTTAAGTAGCATCGCGAAAGATTGCACTAGGCTGGATCCTTAACAGCTTCGATAATGCCCGCAGAGCACAAGAACATTCCGCGCCAAGTGCCTTCATGCTCGAGGGCCACCTGCGCCTCCCGATAGGCGCGAGCGTCTATTTGATCAGCGATCATTGGGTAAGCGGGGTGGTAGTTGTACCAGTGGTATTTCACGCCGCTGAAACCATGTTGTTCGACTACTTGTGCCAACTCAAATGGATTATGAAAGCGCGAGAGAATCTCGTCGTAACCATCACCGGTTGGCCGGGTGCGCACCGGTGGCTTGTCGACAGCGAGCCTGGCATCTAGATCTGTGGCGACAATTCCTCGAATCGCGTCAGGCACCCCCACTAGGAGTTCATCAAGGATGAAATCCTTTGTCAAGCGGTTAAAGGTGAACATCGAGAACAACGAGTTACGAAATTGCAGAATGAGCCGGCCGCCGGGCCTGACAAACGTATCCATCCCGGCAACGAAGGCATTGTCATCCCACACATGCGGGATAACCCCAAGGGCCATCACCGCATCAAATTGTCCGCG
>WLHM01000091.1 GCA_009702725.1 Actinomycetota bacterium
AATGAAATGACGGCGACGATGCCAAGGGCGCGATAGTAAATCATCAGATAGATCATGACTAGAACAAGGCCAAGCAGCCCCGCGATGATGCCAGCACGCAACTGATCATTACCCACCGTCGGCGAAACACTGGTGATATCTACCGGATCCAGGGTTACTGGCAACGCACCGTACTTAAGTACATTGGCAAGATCATTTGCCTCCTGCGCGGTGAAGTTTCCTTCGATTTGCGCTTGGCCGCCGAGAATTGGTTCATTAAATCGAGGTGCCGAGACCACAACACCATCGAGCACAATCGCAAATGCATTACAGGGGCTCACCCCGGAACCGCAATCTTGTAGCGAAGACAATTTAGTCGAAGCCGCGGCTAAGGCCTTAGCGCCCTCGCTATCGAATTCTAGGGATACCACCCAACTACCCACCCCATTTTGCGGCAGGCCAGCGGTGGCGCCGGTGACATTGCTGCCCTTAATGAAGGCCGGCTCTAGGTTGTATTTAACTCCACCGTTGCGCTCGCAGGTACCGAGCCAAAGCGCCGGATCATCTGGGATACCACCGGTGTAGGCCTCCGGATTCGTGCAGTCCAAAGCCAAGACTTTGCCCTGGTAGGCCGGCGAGTTATCCGTCGACTGCACTAACGAGGTACCGGGTACAAAGGTCGTGGTCGGTGTAGGCGTTGGCGTTGCAGATCCACTGGCAGATCCACTAGCGGATCCACTAGCCGAAGCACTCGCTGACGGCTCGGGGGTCGGAGTTGCATTGATGTCGAATGGCTCTGGATTTAGCAGAGTATCGACGGGTCGAAAATCAAGTAGTGCGGTGCGCTTTACTAAATCGACGACCCGATCTTGTTCTGCACCGGGCACCGAGACAATTATTGCGGCTCCGTTACCCGAGCCCTGCGTAGTAACTTCAGCCTCAGCCACACCAAGGCCATCAACGCGTTGGCGGATGATGGCGACGGTTTGCTGTAGTTGCTCATCAGTTATTTCAGCCCCCGCGGTGACCGGCTTGGGCACCAAAATAACCTGAGTACCACCCTGCAAGTCGAGTCCAAGGCGCACGGTATTTGGGGTACTCGGCCAAAATGCCCATGCTAATAGGCCGACTAAAACAATTAATAAGGCAATGAGCCCACGGGCGGGCCTGGAAGTTACCGGAGGAGCCACCTGAAGATAACCTAGACCGCCGGGCCCGATGCGCCGGGTGCTGCTGGCCCATCTGGAGTATCCAGAATTGGAACTTCAGCGGGAATCACTTTGGCGATGGCCGCCGGAAGCATCCGGATGATGACACCGGGTGAAATCTCGACTAGGACCTCGTCTCCATTAGAAACGACCGTGCCGAAGATTCCAGCGGTAGTCATGATGTTGGTACCTGGCCCCAAGGTGGCTAAAGTCTCGGCCTGTTTCTTCTGCTTAGCCTTAGCCGGGCGAATCATCAAAAAGTAGAAGACGACCGCGATTAAAACCAGCGGCAATATCGTAACGAGATCCACAACGCTCCTGACGAAAAGTTCGGACGAGCTCCAACGTGATCAGTGACACCAAAGCCGCAAAGTACGGCCACACGATGAGCCTACCGGTGCCCCCATGGTTACCCCTAGGTGCCTAGATCCAGCACCCCCTGCGGCGGCAGTGGAGGATTCGCCCCGAGGTGCGACCAAGCCGCCGGTGCGGCTACTCGCCCACGCGGAGTGCGGATAATCATGCCCAAACGCGCCAGGAAAGGCTCGGCCACGGTTTCAATAGTTTCGGGTTCTTCACCAACCGCAACCGCCAACGTAGAAAGTCCCACGGGGCCGCCCCCAAAGCGGTTAATGAGGACATCGAGCACCGCTCGGTCAATTCGATCCAGTCCGAGTTCATCGACCTCGTAAAGTTCAAGGGCGGCCCGGGCGGTCGCGTGGTCAACGACCCCGTTTCCGTGCACCTGCGCAAAGTCGCGCACCCGCCGCAGCAACCTATTTGCAATTCGGGGGGTTCCCCGGCACCTGCCCGCGATTTCAACGGCACCATCGTCATGTAGTGGCACCTCAAGTAGTGCTGCCGAACGCCGCAGGATGATTTCAAGATCGGGGGGGTCGTAGAAATCAAGATGGGCGGTGAACCCGAATCGATCACGCAGCGGGCTTGGCAGTAAGCCAGCACGGGTAGTGGCACCGACCAAAGTGAAGGGCGAAATCTCGAGCGGGATTGCGGTGGCGCCAGGGCCCTTGCCAACGATCACGTCAACCCGGAAATCCTCCATTGCCAAATAGAGCATCTCTTCGGCAGCGCGCGCCGTACGGTGAATTTCATCAAGAAAGAGCACCTCACCAGGTTGCAGGCTCGCTAGTACAGCCGCAACATCACCAGCATGTTGCAAGGCTGGGCCAGAAGTGATGCGCAGTGGTGCTTGCAACTCGGCGGCAATAATGCAGGCCAAGGTGGTCTTACCTAGTCCAGGTGGGCCGCTGAGGAGCACATGATCAGCTGCCCGGCCGCGCCGGCGAGCCGCCTCCAGCACTAAACCCAGTTGCGATTTGACCCGCTCCTGCCCCACAAAATCCTGAAGCGAAGTTGGCCGCAAAGCACCTTCAATCGCAGCATCATTTGGATCCGAAGCCGCGTCGGTAACCCTTTCCGTCATGACCGATCCAAGGATTGCAAGGCAGCCTTTAGCAGTACCGCAATATCCGGGTCCGCCATCTCCGCCGCAATAGGGGTTACTGCGCTGACAGCAGCATCAGCTTCACGCTGCGACCAACCCAACGACATCAGGCCAGCGCTAACGGCCCCTTGCCAGCCAGCCGGTGACTTTGATCCATTAGCAATAGGCGCGGCACCAGTTGGTAGCCCAATGCGGCCCTTGAGTTCTAGCACCAATCGAGCCGCACCCTTTTGACCAACTCCGGGTACTTTGGTCAAAGTCGCATAGTCATTTCGAGCCACCGCTGCGCGAAGTTCATCAGGAGACAAAGTCGAAAGTATCGCTAAGGCCAATCGGGGGCCCACGCCACTGATCGTCTGAACCAACTCAAAGACTGCACGCTCATCGGTGCCGAGGAAGCCAAATAAAGTCAAGGAGTCCTCGCGGACGATCATTGCGGTCACCAGCTCAACGCGATCCCCAACTCGTAAACCCAATGCCGTAGCAGGGGTGCACGATGCGGTTACCCCCATCGGCCCGATGTCGACAACCACGTAATCCGGCCCGACTAGATGAACCACACCACGTAGGAAGGCGATCATCTGGCGCCAACTGAAGTCGCTGCGGCCGCAATCGCATCACTGATGCGCCGTTGCGCCGCACCCCGCCAAATTTGGCAGACAGCAATTGCTACCGCATCTGCCGCATCGGCTGGTTTCGGGGCCAGCGAGAGACCTAAAATTCGGGTAACCATTGCGGTGACCTGTGTTTTGTCGGCGCGTCCGCTACCGGTGACCGCGGCCTTAACTTCAGTGGGGGTGTGCATCGCGACCGGAATACCACGACGCCCAGCAATCACGAGCGCCATGGCCGCAGCCTGTGCCGTACCCATCGCCGAGCGCACGTTGTGCTGGCTAAATACGCGCTCGATGGCGATCACTTCTGGGTCAAATTGGTCAACTAACTCTTCGATCCCCCGCTCAATGCTGGCCAACCGCGACTCCAGAGGGGCTTGAGGAGAGGTTACGAGCACCCCAATATGAACCGCGGTCAGGGTGCGCCCGGCTGCACCCTCAATGACCGCAACTCCGCACCGGGTCAGGCCAGGGTCGACGCCCAACACGCGCATAACTACCCCTTTCACCATCCGAACAGGTGTTCGTACGACACTAACGTGAGGGGCCGACAGATTGCTGGAATAAGGCGTTGGGCGCGGCGTATTGTTAGCACGAGACCACTAAGTCGCGGACCTCACTACGTCTCCGGCAACCTCGGCGAACCCCGAACGTAGGTCTTCGACTAGTTCGTCAAGATCTGGTACCGCCCGGTCAACGGCTGAAATCCCGACATAAGCAGTACCGTCATAGGTCACCATAGTGACGTTCACAGCGGCCCCAATCGTTGCCACCAGCGGATAGGCCGCCAACATCTTGGCCCCGGCTAGATATAGCGGCACCGGCGGGCCGGGCACATTACTTGCGGTTACGTCACTGGATTGGGCCGCTTGGGCCAGCAACGGGACGGGTACGAGCCAACTTACCTCCGCCAACGGATCGGCCAGTCGCAGTGCAGGCTCCTCGCGCCAGTTAGCGACCAAGGCATGCGCCGCGCTCATTCGTTCACCAACGGTGAGTCCGGCAATGGGGAACGGAAATCTAGCGATACTGACCGCATTTGACGCTTGTCCGCTGCGATCGCCCGGGTCACCACGCAGACTTATGGGCACATTAATGCGAAGTTCATCAACTACTACCCCATGACGACGGTGGTAGATATCAAAACCCCCGGCTAGTGCAGCTAGAAAAGCGTCGTTAACACTTAAACCACGCGACTTCGCAGCTCCGCGAAGTGCCGCGAAAGGCAGATTAAAGGCGGCGAAGCGGTAGGTAGTGCCGCGACCGGCCATTACCGGTGACATTGGACCATCACTTACGGCCGTGAATCGGCCAATTGACGAAGCGGTATTCCACAGCCGAGACCAAGTTTGTGTGGGATCAATGACGCTACCTCGCGCCAGACCAATTGCTCCGCGCACCGAACTAACCGCGAGTTCGGCTCCCCATTTGATGTTGTCGGTGAGATTAGCAATCGTGACATCCACAACTGAAACCTCCTCTGAATCGGGCGCCGGCGGTGGCACGGGCTCATCAGGATTTGTTTCCTCACTCAGTTCAAATAATGAAAGCGCAATCATTACGGTCGCCGCACCATCTGCAATAGAGTGATGAAGCTTCAACAAGAACGCCGACTGCCCTCCCGGAAGCCCCTCAATAAGAGCTGCTTCCCAAAGAGGACGGTTGTGGTCAAAATCAGTCAAACTCATGCGGCGGGCATCATCAAGTAGACCTTGCCAGCCAGCATCTTCCGGCAACCGATACCTACGCACATGCACATCAAGGTCAAAATCTGGATCTACGGCCAACCTCGGCGCGGAAAACCCCGAAGCTCCATAGAGAGGGCGCTTACGGAGTGCAGGCACGAACATCGTCAGTCGATTAAGTCGCGCGTGTAAACGACCCCAGTCAGGAGCGCTGTCTAAAACTGCGAGTGCAATTACCGTCGAACGCAGTTTTGGGTCTGCGCTGGCAGTGCGAAACGTTGCAGCGTCCCAACCACGTAATTGGGTACCGACTCCAAATTTCGCATAAGCCATCTATTCGACCGATGCCATGATGTCATCGCTAACATCAAAGTTTGCGTACACATTTTGCACATCATCGCTATCCTCAAGGACGTCAATCAACTTAAATACTTTGCGGGCACCTTCTTCGTCCAATTCAACCGTGACGCTTGGAAGAAATGTAGCCTCGGCAGATTCATAGTCCAAACCAGCACTTTGTAATGCAGTGCGAACCGCAACCACGTCGGTTGCCTCACTGACAACTTCAAAGGACTCCCCCAAGTCGTTGACTTCTTCGGCCCCGGCATCAAGTACCGCACTCAGAATCTCGTCTTCGGTAAGTCCTTCAGTTTTTGGCACAATTACGACGCCTTTACGGGCGAATAGATATGAAACCGAGCCGGGGTCGGCCATCGACCCGCCGTTCCTGGTCATCGCGACGCGAACTTCAGATGCAGCACGATTGCGATTATCGGTGAGGCACTCGACCAAGAATGCCACCCCATTTGGACCGTATCCCTCGTACATGATGGTTTGCCAATCAGCGCCACCTGCTTCAAGGCCTGATCCACGCTTGACCGCACGCTCAATATTGTCGAGTGGCACCGAAGTCTTGCGCGCCTTTTGAACCGCGTCGTAAAGGGTTGGGTTACC
>WLHM01000092.1 GCA_009702725.1 Actinomycetota bacterium
ATTGATGACCTTGTAGGCGGCGTTCCTGTTGCCGATCAACACCGCGGTTGCCGTGGTGAAGCCGGTGCCGATGAGAGAGATCGTGTTGCCGCCGGCTATTGGCCCAGAAGCTGGGCTCACCCCGAGAATTTCAAAGGCCGAGCCACCGCCACCGCCACCACTTGATCCGCCGCCGCTACTAGAACCACCGCTACTTGATCCACCACCTGAGCCACCGCCACCGGATGGAGTTCCGTATGGGCCGCCCGGGTCAATGACCGAGAAGGAGCGCACATATGCCAGCAGGTTCGGGCTGCCGTAAGTTTCGACGATCCGATTTATCGAGGAATATGTAGTTAGTGCGGTAGCAACTTGGGCCGGTGTCGCTGAGTTGTTTAGGCCGAGATAAACAGCGGCCACGCCTGCTACATGTGGTGAGGCCATTGAGGTGCCACTCATGGTTGCCGCTGCGGTATCGGATGAAATGCCGGCCGACAAAATGGTGACACCAGGACCAAAGATGTCAACGCAGGAGCCATAGTTGGAGAAGTAAGCAATAGTGTCGTTGCTATCTGTTGCTCCTACCGTGATAGCAGTTACCTCGCGCGCCGGGCTGTAGTTGCAAGCATCAGCACTGCTATTGCCCGCGGCCACCACGGCGGTGATGCCATCAGCGACAGCGGCGGCTATCGCATCGTCCATTGTCTTACTTGCACTGCCACCAAGGCTCAGATTCATGACAGCTGGTGTACCGGCCACGTGGTCACTGATCGCCCAATTGATGCCATCGACCACACCGGCGGTCGAGCCACTTCCGCTGCAGTCGAGAACTCGAACAGGCACGACGGTCGCTAACTTTGCGACACCGTACGTGGTGCCGGCAACGGTGCCGGCGACATGGGTGCCGTGACCGTGGCAGTCTTGGGGAGTGCCCCCGATTGCCGAGTAACCGGTCAAGGTTCTGCCGGTGAACTCCGAGTGGCTGGTGCGAACCCCGGTATCAACGATGTAGGCCTTTACCCCCAGGCCGGTGCCCGCGGGGGTGTATTGGGTATCTAGGGGAAGGGTGTGGCTGTCGAGTCGATCGAGGCCCCACGGCGCGCAGCCTTGGGTGCCTGGGGGCACCGAGGACCCACAACTCGCGGTTGGTGTTGCAGAGGGTGAAGCCGATGGCGTGGGCGTTGCGGTTGGCGCCACACCTGGCCGAATCTCATATAGGTACCGGCCATTAACGGTTGGAGTCACGTTGGAGCGGCCGATGAGCGAACTGCCGGCACCGTCGATCAAGGTGCTCGGGCTTGTCAATCGAGTTGCGATGATGTTAGTGCCGGTTTGATTAACCGGATTCGCGTAGCCGATCACGAATTTACCGTTGCTACTCGACGTTGGTGCCAGCACTTTGTCGTAGTTGAAGATCAGGTCAATATTTTCACTGCCACGATCCAAGATAATAAGTTGGAACGAGAATTTAACTCCGGAGGCACTGTATTCACCAACGTTGACCCAGTTGACGCAGTAACCAGCGGTGCTACCAAACGAGGCGTTGCCCGCTGCACTAAGTGGGCCATAGGTGACGGCGGACGTGGCCCCATTGTTGGTATCGATGTCGGTAAACAGCGGGAGGACAAGCGGGCGAATAGTTGTGCTCAAATCAATGGTGCCCCAGTCGCTGAACCCTCCGCGGCCGTCATCGAAGCTGATACCACCATTGTTGTTGACGTAAATAGCGCTATATGAAGTACCAAACCAGTTGGCGCTAAACCCGAGTGGCGTTGAAGGTGAGCTACCATCATCAATGCGCCCCATCGAGTTAGTGGTGCAGCCACTGTCGGCGAACACTGCGCCGGTATTAATGCTGAAAACTTGGTCGGCTTCGACGCGAGAAACCCCAGCGAGCTTCGCAAGTGCTGCCGCGTCTTCTGGTGTCATTTCCGCGGCGAAACCATTTATCGCTTTATCGAAGGTGTCGGTGACGGTGCCACCTAGGGTTTCGATACTTGCTGCGACCGCCGCCTCGGATCCATCCCTTACCGAAATGAGGTAAGTCTTTTCGCCAGTTGCTGGGGTGGTGGTTGTTGGTGACGAGGTCACCGAAGGTGAAGCGCTGGACGCCGGCGTTGCACTGGAAACCGGTGTTGGCTCAAGGGTGCCAAGGCCCGGGGAGGCGGAGGGGACGGGGGCGGCTGGATCACCGGCGATATCAGCGGCGGCGGTGGTTGCCCACATGGATGCAGCGACGACGGCAGCGACGCAGGTCAGCGACACCGTTAGGCGCTTTGAGCCACTTGCCATTTCTGATAACCCCGATCGTTTCATTTGCGCTTATGAATCAGACGCCACATGTGACCTCGAGGTTCCCTAAGCGTTCGAGCATTGTAAAAGGCAGATCAGGACTACCTAAATCTGCCATTTCGCGCTTGTGATTGTCGCAGAAGGTGGTGTCCACTGTCTATTACAGGTCGACAACTCTTGGTAGGAGCAATGATGACAACGCAACTCCCTGAACTTCCAGGACCGCAGCCCTCAGGCCCGCAGGCTGATTGGTCTGGGTCAAGTAGCCCATATTCCTCGTACTCCACATATTCCGGATATACCCCCGATGAACCGAATAACTCTGCGCGACCCCCCTCACGTCGAGGTCGGGCAGCGGCATTAGTTGCCGGTGCTTGCGTGATGACTTTGGGCGCTGGCACCCTCGGCGGTGCGATTGGCTACTTAGCGGCCCGCGATTCGCTGGCTACCGGTCCACTGCAGGTGGCTGCGGCCTCGAGTCTGTCGGCCCCGGCCAGCGGCTCGATCGCGGCGGTTGCTGCCGCAGTGCAGCCATCGGTGGTGCAACTTGATGTCAGCGGTGATGCTGGAAGTGGCACCGGATCAGGTTTCGTCATCCGTGATGACGGCTACATCGTGACTAACAATCACGTAGCAGGTTCGGCTAAGAGTTCAGGCTCGATCAAAGTTTCATTTGCTGACGGCACCACGGCTGATGGCACATTGGTGGGCGCTAACCCCGGTTACGACATCGCGGTTGTCAAAGTCGATCGCGCAAATCTAGAGGCAATTGCACTGGGGTCATCAGCAGGTCTAGTAGTAGGTGATTCAGTGATCGCTGTTGGCTCACCACTTGGTTTGCAGGGCACCGTGACCACGGGAATTGTCAGTGCACTAAACCGGCCTGTTACCGCCGGTGGCGAAGGTGAGATGGCTTTCATCAATGCGATTCAAACGGACGCGGCTATCAACCCGGGCAACTCCGGTGGCCCATTGGTTGATAGCACCGGCGCCGTTATTGGCGTGAACTCAGCAATCGCTTCGATGAGCTCTGGTTTAGGGCAGCCCGGTTCGATTGGTCTCGGATTTGCAATTCCGTTCGACACGGTTAAGCGCATCGTCGATGAAATCATCTCGAGTGGATCTTCAAATACTCCGGTTATTGGAGTCAAGCTTGAGATGGCGTTCACCGGCCCCGGTGCAAAAGTTGCCGAGATCACCGGCGATGGGCCAGCGGAGATGGCGGGCCTAGCGACCGGTGACTTAATCACCAAGTTAAATGGGCAGTTAATCGCGGATGCGACGTCTTTGATAGTCACAATCCGATCAAATGCCCCGGGTGACCAAGTGATGCTCACCGTTGTTCGGGGGGATAAGACCTTGAACATCCCGGTCACCTTGGATGCGTTGAAGTCATAAGAATCCTTTAATTGCAATTCTTCCCCTCGTCAGCGTGCCTGCACCCAGTTCCTCCTCCGGGGTGCGGGCACGCTGATTCATTTCTCTCTGCCGGGGCTGAAGATGCGCCAGCACGCATCTTTTGGCATGGTTAGGCAGTGCTCCCCAACCCGATGATGGCCGTTGAAGCTTTGCGGCGGCAAGTGGCCGATGGGTTTCGTCGAATCGTTTCGGGGGATCCAACCGGGGCACCGGATTGGGTTAAGCAAATTGCTCAAGGTTCTGACGTCGGCTACTTTGGACCGGGTTCGGCGCCTTGGGCAGTGCATGGCGCGTTGCCGACTCTTGTTGGTGGGGTTCGAGCCTTACTGATGCAGGCCCTGCACCCTGGCGCACTCGCCGGAGTGATGCAGCACTCTCGCTATGAAACCGATGCTTTGGGACGGTTGGCAGGTACCACCAAGTGGTTGACGGTGGTGACATTCGGCGATACCGCCGCCGCCGATCGTGAGTGCGCGCGAGTTAAGGGAGTGCATCGCAAAGTGGTTGGTACGTATATGGGATCGAATGGTGAAACCCCTTATGCGGCTGCTGACCCTGACCTACTGCGCTGGGTCCATATTGCGTTTACCGATTCGTTCTTGGCCACCCATCAGGTATGGGGTGGCCCGATCCCGGGTGGTCCCGATGCCTATGTGCGCGAGTGGGCCAAATCCGGTGAGCTGGTTGGGGTAGTTGATCCACCGCGCTCTGTTGCCGAACTACGCGATCAACTCGCGGATTATGACCAAGTGCTAGCAGGTGGTCCGGCGGCCGCGAGCACCGTCAACTTCATCCGCAATGCACCACTTGGTACCGGAGCCAAGGTGCCTTACGCAGGGTTGTTTGCCGGAGCGGTTTCGACGATGCCTGCTGGCCACCGGGCGCTGCTGGGGCTACCGACGGTGCCCCTAGCAGTGACGAAGCCACTGGTCGGGGCCCTTCTCGGCTCCTTGTCACTAGCCTTGGGGGCGAATTCACCCTCGCAGCGGGCCGCTTTAGATCGGGTCGACACGCTGTAGCGCACCCCGGTGTAGCCATCCAAAGTGGTCTCGGGTGATGATGGCTTGATGCATAGAGCAATGGTGCTGTTGGGGCGCGTGTGGCGTAACAGCGGTGTTCGTGCGGCTGGATCCGCGGCTTTGGTGGCTTTAACAGCGGGCGCCCTGCTGCTGGCGGCACCAGGTGCCGGGGCCGCCGACCCTGC
Source organism: Actinomycetota bacterium (assembly GCA_009702725.1). GTDB lineage: Bacteria > Actinomycetota > Actinomycetes > S36-B12 > S36-B12. Next base: position 4,895 of record WLHM01000092.1, read on the forward strand.
TCCCAGTGGCTCTGCATCGGCAACCGCTTCTGCCACTGCTTCGGCCAGTGCGTCGGCCAGTGCGTCAGCCAGTGCGTCAGCAACCGCTACCCCTTCAGCGACCCCGTCATCTACTCCGTCACCGTCGGTAACCGCGGCCCCGGCCCCGAGTGCTGACGTACCGACTACACCTGTCGAGCCGGTCGTGGTCTTGCCCACGGAGTTGGGTAGTTGGTGTCTTGCAATTTTTCCACCACTAAAGCCGAGCGTTGAACGTGAGCGGGCGCAGGCACTAATGGCCGGCAAAGTCGATCTTAAAAATGGCGGCACTTATACCCTGACCGAGCATCCAGATTGGCGCCCGCAGGCAACCTCTGATACTTCCGGTGATCGCCATATCAACTCATTGAATTGGGCGTTGCCATTGCTATACCGCGGCGTGCACAAACAGATACCAGAGATGGTTGATCGATTCCGCCAAATCCTTACTTACTGGATTGAAGACCATAAAGGCGCTCGGTCGTACTTGGTCAACGCATCGATCTACGGTGGCTTGCGCACGCAAACTTTGGTCTGTGCTGCACAGACCATGAATGACCCGGTTATTGCCGCTGCGGCCGCAAGTGACGCGGCACGTATGGTGAGCAAGTATCGGGTTGCACCGGTAATTGCGATCGGCGCGAATAACACCGACCTAATACGGCAGACCGGTGCGTTTGCGGAGGCTTGCTGGAGAGGCGATACCGCTATGCGTGATCGCGCTTGGGCGAATCTAGTTGGTGTAGCAAATGGCATTATCCAAAGTGATGGCAGCGACGTCGAAGGGTCACCGGGGTATGCCATCTACATTGAAAACCTGTTGAAGGATGTTGAGCGCACCGCGGCAACTTGCCAGATCATGTCCGACAACATCGCTGCGTTGCGCGGATCACTTTACGATTTTGTGTCACAAGCCGTGCGCCCAGATTTCAAACTCTCCTCGATCGGTGACACCTTGAACGAGGGGCTGCCCAA
>WLHM01000093.1 GCA_009702725.1 Actinomycetota bacterium
CGATTTTGACTCCTGGCTGGCCGGCTCCGGGAAACAGGTTATTGATAATTTAGGTTGGCGCTCAATTGATGCGGCTGAGCGAGCACTTGGTGCCGGTAAAGGTCGCGACCGAACCACTATTCAAAGCACCAAAGATTTACTTAAAGCTGCCAAGCTAACTCAGGCTTAGCAGTTTAACCCTGGCGCCATGGCGTGGATTCAGCTAGGCCGACACTCCGCCAGATGGCCGCGTTGGTGGCTTCGACCCCGCATGACTGAGGTCGCGGTTGGCTAAGTTCTTCGCACCTAAGATTCACCTGCCACGCCCGCCCGTCTTCGTGTCGCACCTCAGCAACTAGTGATTCTCCAACCGCTGGTAGCTGCGCCAGCGCTGGCATGGGCAAGGCGCGATCATCAATTACTCGAAGTACATCCAAAACATCACGCTCGTAAATACCCATGTGTTGGCGGACGACAATTTCAGCTACCTGCAGTGGTGGCGAATAGCAGGTGCGGCCGCGGTAATTCTCTAGAGTCAGCAGACATCGCTGCGAGCCTGAAAATACCTCGATCGCATTGTCGACCGCGAGTCGACCGAAAACGGCTCCGCAGGGCAAACTCATTACTGTCGGAGCAAAGCGATGGCCGCCAATGTGGCTGGATTCCCAGATGAATGCTCGATCCTCGAGGCTGATCTTTTCCAGAAGCTCGGTAATCAGGGCTCGACCATGTATCGCGCAGCAGGCATCCCTGCCGCTATGGGTGCAAACCAGGAGCAGCGGCTCGCTAGTAGATACCCCAAACGGTGGGAGAGCGCCCGCGGCGAGCTCAGAAAAATCCCAGTCCGCGATAACTGAGACATCGTGCATAATGCCGTGGCGCATGCGAGTAGCGCCAGGGGAAGTATGGACAACCCAGACATTTTTACCCGCGTTGGTTGACGCCGGGTCTAGACGGTCTGGATGGCGCACCAGCAAAATCGAAACCCCGGTGCCTTCTGCTCGACCTTTTATTAGTTCACCGACTCCAGGCTCGAGGCGCGCATCAAGAAGGGCATTCTTGCCCCATGGACCCGGCTGCTCGATCAAAATCCAGCAGGTGGCAACCGGTGCGGTACCGGCGAGTGGTTCACCAACCTCGCGCGCCGCACTGGAACAGTCGATGCTCACAGTTGCCCGCCAAGCCCAGAAATAGGTGTGGTGCCCGGTGATCCGGTGCCATCTCGTTTACCCAGAACCGTTGGCAAGTCCGCTGGAACTCCCGATGCGGTCGCGGCGCGTGCTGGACCTATGCCGGCCCAAGCCAAAACCAGGGTGTCTTCGCCGGAGCGGAATTTATGGCAACGAACCCCACCGGTTCCTCGGCCCTTGGCGGGGTATTCGGATAGGGGAGTGATCTTGATACTCCCTGCGTCGGTACCTGGTAGTGCATCGGCAGAACCGGCGATAGTTACCACTACTGAGCTCGCTGCAGGAGTTAATGCGGTGAACGAAGTGACTCGGGCTCCAGGGGTAAGGCGAACCCCAGCCATGCCGCCAGCGGCGCGGCCTTGCGGACGTACCGCACTTGCCGCAAACCGCAGTAGTTGGCCATCAGAGGTGACGAAAACTAATTCGGAGGTTTCTGCTGTTGCCTCGTCGAGGCCGATGGCGCCGACGACTTGATCGCCTTCATCAAGTCGAATGATCTCCCATGAATCCTTGTTGGCGGGTATGTCTGAGAGAACTCTTTTGACGACCCCATTGGCGGTCGCTAAGGCAATGCCACTGGTTTCATCAAGGGTGGTTAAACACAGGGCCGACTCACCAAGTGGTAGGTCGACGAAAGCGCCGATCGGCGCCCCGGCGGATAAGGCGGGAATGCCATCCACCGCCGGCAGGGCGGGTAGGTCTACTACCGAAAGGCGAATGACGGTGCCGGTGCTGGTAACTAACCCGATTGACCCTCGATTGGTGGCGGGGACGGCGCTAATGATCACGTCGTGATTAGCGCGCGCGGTACCACCCACTTGTTCAAATTGCTGGTCCGCGGTGCGGGCCAAAAGCCCGGTGCTAGACATCAAAACCACACATGGCTCATCATCAACCTCTAGCGGAACAGCGGCTGAGATCGGAGCGGTACCTGCTTCCATGAGCAAGGTGCGCCGCGGAGTTGCATGAGCCTGCGCAATCGCCGCTAGTTCATTGGAAACCAACGCCCGAAGCTCGCTGTCGTTATCAAGGATCTTGGTGAGTTCTTCAATCTCACCCCTAAGGACATCGGACTCTTTCTCCAGTTCAATTCGTGAAAACTTGGTAAGTCTTCGCAGCGGCATTTCGAGTATGTAAGAAGCCTGGATCTCACTCAGATCGAACACTTCGATCAAGCGTGCCTTTGCGGCAGCGGCATCATCAGATTCACGAATAAGTTGAATTACCTCATCAATGTCGAGTATTGCCGTGAGTAATCCGGCCACCAAGTGCAGTCGATCTTGAGCTTTTGCGCGGCGAAACAGACTGCGGCGGCGAACAACTTCGAGTCGGTGATCAATGAATACGTGCAATAAAGTGAGTAACCCCAACGTCTGCGGTTGACCCTCAACAAGTGCGACCGCATTTATATTGACCGATTCTTCCATCGGGGTCAGTTTGAAGAGGTTCTCAAGGACGGCCTCAGCGTGAAAACCGTTCTTGATATCGATAACCAAATTGAGTCCGGAATCACCGTCGGTTAGATCGGTTACATCGGCGATGCCCAATAGCTTTTTGCTTTGGACAAGATCCTTAATACGCTCGATAACTCTTTCTGGACCAACGTTCATCGGCAATTCGCTGACGATGATGCCGCGGCGCCTCGGGGATACTTGGTCGATTCGAGTGCGGGCTCGAACCCGAAAGGTGCCCCGCCCGGACTCATAGGCATCGCGGACGCCACCCAGGCCAATAATTACTCCGCCACCTGGTAGATCGGGCCCAGGGATGAACTTCATGATCTCACCAAGTGCAGCATTCGGATTCTTGATGAGGTGTCGGGCAGCACCGATAACTTCACCGAGGTTGTGGGGCACCAAAGTGGTTGCCATCCCAACGGCGATGCCGGAAGCCCCATTCACGAGAAGATTCGGAATCGCCGCAGGTAGGACAGTCGGTTCGGTTTCACGGCCGTCATAATTTGGAACGAAATCAACGACGTCTTCGTCGAGACTCAAAGTCATATCTAGTGCGGCTGTGGCAAGGCGGGCTTCGGTATATCTCATAGCGGCGGGGCCATCATCGAGTGAGCCAAAGTTGCCGTGACCGTCGACCATGGGCAGTCGCAGAGTAAATGGCTGTGCCATGCGCACGAGTGCGTCATAGATCGCCGAATCACCGTGTGGGTGAAGTCGGCCCATGACCTCACCAACGACACGTGCACTCTTTACGTGGCCGCGCTCAGGTCGAAGGCCCATCTGCGCCATCTGGAATAAAATTCGTCGTTGCACCGGCTTGAGGCCGTCGCGGGCATCGGGTAGGGCTCGCGCGTAAATGACCGAATAGGCGTACTCCAAAAAAGACGCCCGCATTTCATCGGACACGTCAATATCGACGATGCGTCCGTCACCGGGTGTATCCGCCTTCGTCGAGCGCCTAACCATCTTCAACCCTTCTTGCCAAGCCCCGAACTCCAGCCCAGGTGCAGAGTGCACCGGCGGGTAAAACCTTCTAAGTGTGGACGATTCTCGCCGGTCACCGGGCCTTCGGGCCTGCTCCGACACGGCTTATTGCCTGTGTGGCTTCTCGCACTCCAGCCGTAACGGCCTCGACTAGGGGCGCCCCGGCCCGCCAAGGCGCCCTGTAGCCCGCATTTGATTACCGCCGTGTCAACAACTTCGGCAAGGGCCGCTAGGGCCTGAGCGGGGTCGGTAAAGCCGGTAAGGGCGGTGGCTTCATCGGTGTTAGCCAAAAGCACGTCGATTTGGCCGAGAGCTTCTCGAATATCCAACGGATTTGCCCAACTTCTCGGGTGGCTGGATTGAGCAGCGTATATCCAGACATATGAAGATGTGCTCCGGCACGAAAAAGTGAGTCGGTTATTTGATAAGGCGCCAGGAATGAGTTCGCTCCAGGATCTGGCAGCATCGTGCGCTCACCGGTGGAGTCAAGAATGACTATGCAGGTGCCTGTTGGGGCACCTGAGATCTCAGTGGCGTGTAGGTGCACATTTTCGCCTAGGTGCGCCAGCCACGTGGCAGTGTTGGCACTTGCGCCACCTAGATGCACACTGATTTGCGCCCGAGTGTCACTGGCATAGTTGACAGGACCGTTTGTTACCGCCGTAATATCAATCATTAGGTCACCGATCAGCACGAATTGAGTGTTCATTTATGAACTGTGCTGACGTACGCAACCGCGATCCGGGCAGCTAAATCGGCATTGCGCAAAATTATGTTGGTATTGACAGCCAAGCTGGCTCCGTGTGTTGAGCGATGAAAGTGATCTAGTAGGAACGGCGTTACATCTTTTCCTAGGACGCCGCGCTTAGTTGCGAGGTGCATTCCATCTTGCAGTACTTGATCGTGCAAATCTGGGTCGAGCTGCTGATCTTCGGGGAGGGGATAGGCCACGATCAGCCCGGTGGAAATCTGCATCGCTCGGCGGGCAGTCATGATGGCGGCGACTTCCTCGGGGCTGGTAACTGACCACGTAACCGGAAATCCGCTATCGCTGAGATAGAAGCCAGGGAAGCGCATGGTGTCGTAGCCCAGCACGCCGACATTTAGGGTTTCCAGCCGTTCGAGAGTTGCTCCAACGTCGAGAATCGATTTCACCCCGGCACAAACCACGGTGATGGGGGTCTGGCCCAGGGTCGTCAAATCTGCTGATTCATCCCAACTTTGTCGGGCGCCTCGATGTACACCACCCAAGCCTCCGGTGGCGAATACTTCAATTCCGGCCAATTGGGCTATGTGGCTGGTGGCCGCAACCGTGGTGGCGCCACTGCCACCTCGGGCGATGATCGTCGCGATATCACGCACTGAAACTTTGATAACGTCGTCGCGATTAGCCACCTGATCTAATCGCCCTTCATCGAGCCCGACGTGAACAGTGCCATCGAGAATCGCAATGGTGGCTGGGACGGCGCCGTAAGTTCGGACCGTGGCCTCTACTTCGAGCGCCACCCGGAGGTTCTCTGGGCGCGGTAAACCATGGCTGATGATGGTGGATTCAAGGGCTACGACGCCGCGGCCGTCGGCGAGGGCTTGGGCGACTTCTGGGGAGATGACTATTTGTGGGTGGTTCACTCGGTAACCGTATCTTGGTTTCTAGGAACCGTGTCTGGGTGTCAAGTCGGCTGGCTACGGTTGTTAATCGCAGCCCCATGTGCGGTCCAAGCCATCGGCAGAGAACATATGGCAGGATAATCAAGTGATGAGCCTTGACCAGCAACTCCGCACCGATATTCAGCGCAGCGGCTACTACCCAGATTTGGTCGCAGATGCGCTGGATACGGCATTGGCGGGGGAGCCGCTTAAGTCATATCTGGTGCACCACGAAGCCACTTTTGACCATGACGAGTTGAGACGCCACGTTACGGTGCTGGCCCTAACGCCAACACGACTAATTGTCGGCCACACTGATGAGCATGGTATTGACGAGATCAACCCAATGCCATTCGCGACTGCCTCAACTGAAGCGGTGCGTCTTGAGCGGGTGGACTCGGTGGTTGTCACCCGAGTGGTAAGTGAGCCTGCCAAGTATCAACCAGGTGGAGCGACTTCGGAGGTTGTTTTAACCATCGGCTGGGGCGCCGTAAGTCGAATCGATTTGGAGCCAGCTAGTTGTGGTGATCCGCAGTGCGATGCAGAGCACGGGTACACCGGAACATCTAGTAATGATGA
>WLHM01000094.1 GCA_009702725.1 Actinomycetota bacterium
GTGGCTTGGCGGAGTAATCCCGCGGCCCCAGGATCGTCCAGTTACCCGCTATGAAGCTACCGCGATCCACGAGCGCCGCGACATCACCGACCTGTGGTACGTACGTAATTAGTAATTAGTTATTAGCATTCAATATCGCCTTGCGGTGCCGAGCCCAAAGCACCGCCAGTAACACTGCCGCCACCAACGCACCAAGAAGCGCCCAAAAGAAAACGTAGATGTCGATGGCCACTCCAATGGGTGGCGCATTTGGCAGGGCATTTCGCAGGATCGGCATCGCGAACAAGACCCCGGTTGCCCAAGTCAAAAGGATCGCATCCATCGGGCGCCTGTTAGTTGCCACCAGTAGCGCAATCCAAAGAACCATTGCGGCCAAGATCACGATTAGTGCGAGTATTGAAAGTGCGAAGAGCTTGGTACTGAACTCGCGACTTACCTGAACGAACACTTGCTGATTGGCGCTTACCTCGGTAGGTAGAACTAAGGCGGTATTCCAGCCGCTAACCCGGCCCGATGCCGCAGATCGCACCATCAAATCTTTCGCCACACTGGCTTCACCCGCTGGGCCCGGCTTAAACACCACCGCGGAGATCCACAATTCAGTGTTGTATTCGTCAAATGGATAGTTTGCGATGTTCCATCCATCAAGCGCGACATCAACACTTGCACCCCCGAGCAAACTACCGCGCAAATAGGTGTACTCCTGGGCTCCGTCCCAGGTGATTACTGAGACGCGAACGTCTTTAATTAATCGGTAGGAGTTCTGGTCAACTAAATCAGGATCAAGCGAAGAAAAACTCAATCGGGTCGTAATTACATCAAGTTGGGCATCTACCGACAACGGCACGATGCTCGCGGTGATTCCCACATCGGGGCCGGTGGGTGCCCCACCGGTGACAACCGATGCCCCCTCTGAGCGATACGGAGCGCTAACCGCCAGCACAGCAATCAGGAGGCCAATGACTCCCAATCCCAAATAAACCCATCCGCGCTTACTTATTGGACGCGGTTGCGGATCTAAGAGGCTGCTCACTTGGTAACCACCAACCGTCATACAGGCGAGGACATAGCTTGAAGTTGGTAACTATAGGACGTTTTAAACCCCGGTGCTCAATTCGCTCCACGGCGTCAACCGAAGTTATGACCCCATATCTCCTACCTTCAGCCCCGGCTAGCCCCACGGTCGGCTAATCTTGGCGTCCACCCCAAGGAGGTAACCGTGGATCATGCAGCGCGCGCCGGACTCTTCGGTACGGCCTTCGCCGTTGGCCGCTCCTACCAGCCCAACCTGTTGACCCGAGGGTCCACCGACCAAGCCGTCATCACCGGCACCACGGCCGCGATGGCCTACGGGGTTATCAGCGCCGGTAGTGCGACTATCTCGGCGATTGCCTCACGTTTTTCCAGGTCGGAATCACCCTCGCCTACGTCACGCCTTTTAGTTGCCGGAACAGTAGGTGCGGTGGCAGCAGGTGCCGCCGCCGCGCTGGCTTGGCGCGAGCACGAATCTGCCCAGCGAGCAGCTGGCCGCCTACTTGCGTACACAGCAGTTACCACGGCTGTCGCTAGCGCCGCCTCCGACCTCACTCCAGGCGCTTATGGCAATCGCGACCGCGGTGCCAGTGTGGCTGCAGCCGCGTTGGTCGGTTTGGGTTCATGGGCGAGCACCCAGCCGTGGAAGAGCGAACCCGGTTCACTCTCCGACGATGCATTTGACGGCGGCGCTGCGCACCGGGGGATTAAGTTTTGGGAGGACGACGTTCGCGAAGTCTCACCACCAAAGGCAATAGCAATTGGCGCGGCTGTTGGGCTGGTCACTTTCGGGCTAGCGAAGACTGAATCGGCTTTGACCTCAGCAACTAGTCGCGCCGCAACTTACCTACTAGGTGGTGAAGCCCACGACCACCGCATGCTCGGCCGGATGACAAGTGCCGGTATCACCTTGGGTGTCGGTTGGTTCGCCGTCGCAAAAGCCTCGACGCTGCTAAGTAAGGGCGGCGGCTCACTTGATGCGGCTCTCACCACACCACCTTCGACACCTGAAGTCACCGGATCGCCAGCATCTGGCCTTGATTGGACGAAGCAGACTCGCGAAGGTGCCCGCTGGCTGAGCATGGCGCTATCGCCAAGCAGTATCGAGGCAGTTATGGGCGTAACGGACGCCAAGCAGCCCATCCGAGTTTACGCCTCACTTGATATCGCGCAGTCAGATCAAGAGCGGGCCAACGTCTTGCTAGCCGAGATTGATCGCACCAAGGCCCTTGAACGTAAAACTTTCGCGCTCTTCTCCCCAACTGGATCTGGCTATGTCAACTACGTGGCGACCGAAACTTTTGAATTCCTAACACACGGTGACTGCGCGAGCGCCGCAATTCAATACTCGGTGCTCCCATCGGCACTGTCGTTGACCCGTGTGCCAACAGGTAGCGCCCAAACTTCAATGGTGATTGCCGGCATCGTGCAACGTTTGCTAGCAATGCCAAAAGCCAAGCGGCCAAAATTCTTTCTTTTCGGCGAAAGCCTTGGTTCGCAGGTCAGCGAGGAGATATTCCGCGGCACCGGGCTCTTTGGCCTCGAAGGCTCCGGGTTCGATGCAGCACTTTGGATCGGAACCCCCGCTGCAACGATTTGGCGCCGCCAAATCTGGGGTGATCGCACCATTACCGAAGCCCCAACGGTTGGCCCCGGTGCGGCCTACCTGCCGCGATCGCTGACTGACTGGAAGGCGCTGCCAAAGAAGGAACGCACGAAGGTGCGCTACCTGCTGCTTCAAAATGGCGATGACCCCATACCGAAGTTCGGTTCCCAAGTCGCGTGGCGCAAGCCCGATTGGTTGGGCCCAAATGCCACGCGCCCCATTGGGGCACCCAAAGGCACGGCCTGGATGCCGGTCACCACTTTCATGATGACCTTCCTCGACATGCTCAATGCTTTAACCCCTACCCCAGGGGTCTTTGCCGAAGGCGGCCATGACTACCGCCTAGTGCTGCCCGAGGCCATCAGCGAAACCTGGCAGTTGCCAGCGACCACAGAGCAGATGGATCGGGTCAATTTAGCCCTGCGGCAGCGCGAACTGGCTTGGGAGCTTTACCGGCAGTGGGCTGAGGCAGAGGCAAAGCCCGCGGATAAGCAGGCCGAGGAAAAGGCGAAAGTTATCGCCAATGCGGCCAAATACACCGGCACCAGCGTTGACGCCGCCGGGGTTCAGCGGCTCATCAGTGAAGGGATGCAACCCACCCCTGCCTAGTTCGGGTTAGGCTCCCTCAATGCCGAACCTTCGCCGCCAGATTGCGCTGGCTGCTTCCTGCGTGGTGGCCGCGGTTATTGCCGGGTCAATCTCTGGGGCAAATGAAGCAGCGGATGCCTCGGGGGCAACCACTTTCACCGGCCCGGCCTATGCCTCTGCCGCGTGCACTCCCACCACTGGTGGCCACGATCTGGGCATCGGCCCGCAACAGTGGAACGCTTCGGTCGGCTTGCCACTAACTCCATCGGGGACCCCTCTAGCCCAACGACTGGTGATCGGTGAACTTAATGAAACAGCCAACCCCGTTGCGGTAAATAACCTGCTGCGTCAATGTGGGCTGTCCGAGGTGACCCTCCTTACCGAGAGTTGGCCCGGGGCTCCACTGACGCCCGGCGGGGAGTCAACCCTTGATGCCACCGTAATCGCAGCGGCGCTCCCCCCAAACACAACGATCACCATGGCGGTCTCACCTGCTAATCAGAGTTTCTACGGGATGCTCGTGACCGCCGCTTCGGCCTGCGGGTTCACCTTCTCGGGTGATCCGACGCGGGTTTTTAGCACTATCACCAAGAGCTCGTCCTACCCAGCCGGCGGCTGCATCATCTCGCTCAGTTACAACGCAGCAGAGTTCGACAGTGTTCAACTGCAAAACGCCGACTTCATGATGGACCAGCTTGAAGCACAGGGCGTGATCGTGGTGGTTGCCGCCGGCGATGAGGGCTCCGGCGGTTGCATCTCTAGTGCCGCAAATTCCTACGGCAGTGCGGTCGGGAAAAGTGTCACCGGTGTAGCTCTCACGAGCAATGTCGCAACACTCACCAGCGCGGCCAATGGCTTCACCGCCGGTCAGCAGGTGTTCATTACGGGCGTCACCGAGCCCTTCCAAGGACTGTTCACGATCACCTCGGTTACGACCAATACCTTCTCCTTCGGGTTAACTAACGCAGATATCCCCGCCACTACCCTTACCTCACCCGGGGCTGCTTCGGTTAACTTTGGCGGGCTTACTCCTCAGTTCCTCGCAACACACCCCGGCGTAGTGGCGGTTGGGGGTACCCAGTGGCTCAGTCAAACGACAACCATGAGCACCGGCCTCGCCGTCGCATACACCGCCGGATCCACTTACTCGAACTACGTTTGGAAAGACAACAACGCCAACCCCAACTGCGCGAACCTAGCCACCTTCCCAACCACGGGTGGCGAAGGCACCGGCGGCGGGCAGAGCGCGCTTTATACAATGCCGAGTTACCAGGCCACCGCCGCAACTTCGAGTTACCCGGGTGCAACGAACTTTCGAATGACCCCTGATGTCGCTGCCCTTGCCGGCTGGCCAACGTACGCGATCTCCAATTACGGAATGTCGGTTTCGGCAAAGCAAACGCAGAACACCACGGCAACGGTAGTGACTTCCCAAAACAGTGGCTTGATCGTCGGCGAGACAGTGGTTGTGGCCGGCGTTGGGGCACCTTTCGACGGAACTTTCACGATCACCGGCACTCCACACACCAACGCCTTCACCTACACCACCAACGCCATCACCATCACAACCGCTGCACTCACCTCCAATATTGCGACCATCGCAACGTCCACCCCGCATGGCCTGGCGGTAGGGCAGTTTGTGGATGTGGTCGGTGCCACGAACTCGGTCTTTGATGGCACCTTCGTAGTTGCCTCAGTACCATCAACAACCACGTTCACCTATGCGAAGACAACAGGTGATGTGGTTTCAGCCGCGTCCACCGGCCGAATTGATATGCGGGCGGACTGGACGGTAACCGGAACCGTTACCCAATCGTGTGTCGCTAGCGGCACCCCAGCGGTCTGTGTGGCCGCGCAGTTCCCCTGGTCTCCCGTTGTTGGCACTAGCGCAGCCACGCCTTTGATTGCGGTGGGCTTGGCAAATGTCAATGCGGTGCTTAGCGCCCGCGGCATGGCCCCCATCGACAATGCCGGCGGCACGATGGATGTGCATAACATCTTCTACGACACGGCCAACTCCTCGGCCATGACCGATGTCACCATTGGCGACAACGACATCATGAGCCTCGGTGGCTGGAGTGCACTGCCTGGCTTTGACATGACAACGGGCATGGGCGTACCGAACTTCAACACCCTGGTGAACTTACTGATCGCGCGCAATACTTCATCATCATCACCAAGCTCATCAGGATCTACTACGCCAACTCCATCGGCCACGCCATCAGCCACCTCAACACCTACAGCTGTACCCATTACTCCTGTAACTATCGCGGCGCCAATCTTGAGGCCAACAAACCTCGGCGGCGGTGTGCAAACAGTCGGTGAGCTCACTGTGAAGCCGCGGCGCGTAGTTCTCGACTCCCCCGCCGGAAGCACCAGCTCAAGTGCACCTGACTTAATTAATCGAGTAGATCGCTGGATAACCCCCGTACTGCCTGGCCTACCGAGTAATTACAAGGCGACCTCGTACATCCGTATCAACGGCTCATGGGTGAAACTCGGCACCACAACGTCAAACCGCAGCGGCAATCTGGCGCTGCCAGCGATTCGCATGAATAAACCGGGCACCTATCCAATTCGCATTAACCCGA
>WLHM01000095.1 GCA_009702725.1 Actinomycetota bacterium
CGGCGCACCACCACACGCCTTTTAGACGGTGAGTTCCCGAAGTACCGCACCTTGCTCCCGAGTGAAGCCGCAACGATAGCCACCGTCGACACCTCTGAGTTGGCTGATGCTGTCAAGCGTGTGTCTTTAGTCGCGGAGCGAAACACACCCGTTCGCTTAGCTTTTGAGGGCTCAGAAGTCGTACTTCGGGCAGGTGCCGGAGATGACGCACAAGCGAGTGAAGCCGTCGCTTGCAACATCGATGGTGATGGGTTAGAGATCGCCTTCAATCCCACCTACCTTCTCGACGGATTAACGTCGGTCGATAGGGCAGTCACTCGGTTCTCATTTACTCAGGCCACCAGACCAGCAGTGTTGTCTGGATTGGCTGACGCGAGTGACAAGCCAAGTGATGAGTACCGCTACCTGCTTATGCCGGTACGTCTGACTGGCTGATCGTGTGGGTTCAGTCGCTGAGCCTTACGGACCTGCGCTCGTACAAGCAGGTCGATTGCACACTTCAGCGTGGGGTCACAACTTTTGTAGGGAGTAATGGTCAAGGTAAAACAAACTTAGTCGAAGCGATTGGGTACCTAGCCACTCTCGGCAGCCACCGAGTAGCAACCGATGCCCCCTTGGTACGCACCGGTGCGACACAAGGAGTTATCCGATGCGAGGTCGTCAACGATGATCGGGTCATCATGATTGAACTCGCTATTAATCCAGGAGCCGCTAATAAAGCACGAATAAATAGATCCCCGGTACCGAAAGTGCGTGACGTTTTAGGCTTGTTAAGAACCGTGCTTTTCGCTCCGGAGGATTTAGCACTTGTTAAAGGTGATCCAAGTGAGCGTCGTAGATTCCTTGACGACCTGTTAGTACAACGCGCACCACGACTAGCAGGCACCCGTGGTGACTATGAGCGAACACTTAAACAACGCAATGCCCTACTCAAGTCATCGAGCATCGCAAGGCGTAGTTCAAGCAATGAGATGCTGCGGACTTTAGAAGTATGGGATGAACAATTAGCTGCGTTCGGTTCTGAGTTAGTTGCGGCTCGTATCTCACTACTTGATGATCTAAGAAATTTAGGGCGCGATAAATACACCTTCATCTCGGGTGATGTTGAAACATTGTTTGGTATGAAATATGTTTCAGCACTTGGTGTCAACGCCCCGCTATTAACCGACCGTGAGAGTTGGCGGATGGCAATTCTTGAGGCCATAAACGAAAAACGAAAAGAGGAGCTCGATCGCGGTCTCACATTGATTGGCCCACATCGCGATGACATCTTGCTAACCCTCGGTCAAATGCCAGCAAAAGGCTATGCATCACACGGTGAGTCTTGGTCCATTGCCCTAGCCCTTCGCCTTGCCTCCTTCGATCTTTTGCGCGCCGATGGCGTTGATCCAGTGTTGATACTTGATGACGTGTTCGCTGAACTCGACGTCTCTCGAAGGCAGCGCCTCGCAGAGCAGGTATCGGCAGCCACTCAGGTACTCATCACAGCCGCGGTCGACATGGATATCCCAGAGTCCCTTAACGGGGTCAAATTTTCGGTCAACTCTGGCACGGTCACCCTGCAGGAAAACTCATGAGTGAAGACCAGAGCCAACTGAGCCAACAGAGTCAACTGGGCCAACCAACTGACGCCGCAGCCGGGGCGCTGCGGCGGGCAACAGCGGGGGGTCAGCCAAAATCAAAAAAATCAACCTCTCGCAAGAAATCGACCAGCTCTCAAGGACGCGATCCACAACTTCTTGGATCCGCCGTGGACGACTTCCTTGTCGAAAAGGGCTGGGAGCACTCGAGTACCGCAGCGGCCCTTATTACAAACTGGGCCGATATCGCCGGGGCTGACCTGGCCAACCATGTGACCCCAGAGTCATTTATTGACGGCGAACTGGCCCTTAGAGCCGAATCGACTTCCTGGGCCACCCAAGTCCGGCTCTTACTTCCACACCTTCGGACGGTCATCGATGACGCGGTTGGCAAAGGGGTGGTTAAAAACATCACCGTCGTGGGCCCAAGTGCCCCGAGTTGGGTGGCCGGCCCACGCAGAGTGAAGGGTCGAGGCCCCCGTGACACATACGGCTAAATGCCACCAGAGCACTATCTCAGGGGAAAAACCCAGTTAATCCGGACACCACCTTGGTAACAGGGGGTTGAATGCGGTTAAACGCCCTTTACGGGCCGTGCCGAGCACGTGACTGTCAGAATTATCCACTAGACTGGTCGGTAGTTCACTATCCCAAATTTCCGTAACCGAATCCAGCAGTTACCTCGGCAAAACCAGTGTTTACCCGCAATAAGGAGGCTCGGCCGCCGTGTCATATGACGCCAGTGCGATCACCGTCTTGGAAGGCCTTGACGCCGTCCGCAAACGGCCAGGAATGTACATCGGCTCCACCGGTGAGCGCGGTCTTCATCACCTGGTCTACGAGGTAGTCGATAACTCGGTTGATGAGTCCCTGGCCGGTTACGCCACCACCATCGCCGTAACGTTGCTGGCCAATGGCGGGGTGCGGGTTATTGACGATGGCCGCGGCATCCCGGTCGACGAGCACCCCATCGAGAAGAAACCAGCAGTTGAGGTGGTGCTAACCGTCCTGCACGCCGGTGGCAAGTTTGGTGGCTCGGGCTACTCGGTTTCTGGTGGGCTCCACGGGGTTGGTGTCTCGGTCGTTAATGCACTTTCCAAGCAACTCGATGTTGAAGTTCGCCGCGATGGCTTCACTCACCGTCAGACCTACGACCATGGTGTTCCCACCGCACCACTTGCCAAAGGTGAGGCTGTCACCACAAGTGGCACCACAATCACTTTCTGGGCCGATGAGGAAATATTTGAGACCACCCACTTCGACTTCACGACTTTGTCGCGCCGGTTCCAAGAGATGGCGTTCCTTAACAGTGGTCTAACAATCTCGTTGACCGATGAGCGAGTGATGGTGGTAGTTGATACCGAAGACGATGACAACGTTGAGCAAGTACGGAGCGTCAGTTACTGCTATGAAGGCGGTATTGCAGATTTTGTGCGCCACATCAATGCCAGTAAAGGTGTTGCAAACCCTAGTGTGATCTATATTGAAACTGAAGCCGAAGACAAACGCATGAGCGCTGAGATAGCCATGCAGTGGAACACCACATATAGCGAATCGGTCTACACTTTCGCAAATACAATTAACACCACCGAGGGTGGTACCCACGAAGAAGGCTTCAGAGCTGCCATGACAACTCTGGTAAATAAATTCGCTCGCGAGTGGGGCATCCTGAAAGAGAAGGACATCAACCTAAGCGGTGAAGACATCCGCGAGGGCCTCACCGCTATCGTCAGTGTCAAACTCCTTGAACCACAATTCGAAGGCCAAACCAAAGGCAAACTCGGAAACACCGAGATGAAAGCTTTTGTGCAAAAAGTTGTTAACGATCAACTTGGGGCCTGGTTTGAAAAAAACCCTGCCGAAGGCAAAGAAATTGCCCGTAAGTCGGTCAATGCAGCCTCGGCGCGCATTGCTGCACGCAAAGCCCGCGACTTAGCCCGTAACCGCAAGGGCCTGCTGGGCGGCGCCGGGATGCCAGGCAAGTTAATTGACTGCTCAAGCCGCGAGCCCGAAGACTGTGAGGTTTACATAGTCGAGGGCGACTCCGCAGGTGGCTCGGCCCGCCAAGGCCGCGACCCAAAAACACAAGCAATTTTGCCAATCCGCGGCAAAATCCTCAACGTTGAAAAGGCGCGGATCGACAGAGTCCTCCAAAACACCGAGGTACAAGCGCTGGTCTCCGCTTTCGGCACCGGTGTGCAGGACGACTTCGATATCAACCGGCTTCGGTACCACAAAGTGGTATTGATGGCTGATGCTGATGTTGACGGTCAACATATTCGGACCTTGCTACTTACTTTGCTTTTTAGATTCATGAAACCACTTGTTGAACAAGGATTCGTCTTCCTGGCGCAGCCACCGCTTTACAAAATTAAGTGGTCGCGTGAGGTAGCTGATTTCGCTTACTCAGATCGCGAGCGCGACGCGCTAATGGAAGCCGGCTTTGCAGCTGGCCGCCGGCTACCCAAAGAAGAGGCAGTTCAGCGTTATAAGGGCCTTGGTGAAATGAACGCCGACGAACTGTGGGAGACCACCATGGATCCCGCTCGCCGAATTTTACTTAGGGTGACAATTGACGACGCTGCGCAGGCCGATGAAATGTTTAGTGTGCTGATGGGTGAAGACGTTGAGTCACGCCGAAACTTCATTCAACAAAATGCGCGTGACGTCCGTTTCCTTGATATCTAATAAACCAGTTTTTAACTGAACTAACAACGGAGATATTTCGTGGCTGACGACACCGACATCGTAGAAGTAGTAGACCCTGGTCAACATGGGCGCATTGAGCCCGTCGACCTTCAAACTGAAATGCAGCGGTCGTACCTCGACTACTCCATGTCGGTCATCGTCTCTCGAGCACTGCCCGATGTGCGCGATGGTTTAAAGCCCGTTCATCGACGCGTGCTCTACGCGATGTACGACGGCGGCTATCGCCCTGATCGAAACTTCTCCAAGTCAGCACGTGTCGTTGGGGATGTGATGGGTAGTTACCACCCCCATGGTGATAGCGCGATCTATGACGCCTTGGTACGCCTAGCCCAGCCGTGGTCACTGCGCTACCCCCTTGTCCAAGGGCAGGGCAACTTCGGCTCACCAGGTAACGACCCGCCCGCGGCCCAGCGTTACACCGAGTGCCGCATGGCCCCTTTGGCCATGGAAATGGTCCGCGATATTGACGAAGAAACTGTTGACTTCGGGCCAAACTACGACGGGCGCACCCAAGAACCATTGGTGCTGCCCGCGCGGTTCCCGAACCTACTTGTTAATGGCAGCGCCGGTATTGCAGTTGGTATGGCAACCAATATCCCACCACATAACCTGCGTGAGATCGCGGCCGGAGCGCAGTGGATTCTCGAGCATCCAACAGCAGAGCGCGAGGAGCGCCAAGCAGCACTCATCGAAATTGTTAAAGGTCCTGACTTCCCGACCGGTGCGTTAATTGTCGGCCGCAAAGGCATTGACGATGCATACCGCACTGGGCGCGGCTCTATCACAATGCGCGCCGTGGTCACCGTCGACGAAGATTCACGCGGTCGCCAGATTCTGATTGTCACCGAATTGCCCTACCAAGTAAACCCCGACAATTTGTTGCTGCGGGTTGCTGAACTAGTCGGCGACGGAAAACTCACCGGTATTGCCGACGTGCGTGATGATTCATCCTCGCGTACCGGTATGCGTTTGATATTTGAGTTGAAGCGCGACGCCGTCGCGCAGGTGGTATTGAATCAACTCTTTAAGCACACCCAACTCCAAGACAACTTCGGCGCCAACATGTTGGCACTTGTGGATGGCGTGCCACGCACCTTAACCCTCGAGCAGTTCATTCGGCACTGGATCACTCATCAAATTGAGGTCATACAACGTCGCACCCGCTATCGCTTGCGCAAGGCCGAAGAACGCGCTCATATCTTGCGAGGCTACCTAAAAGCCCTTGATGCGATTGACGAAGTCATTGCATTAATTCGTGCATCATCAACGGTTGATGACGCACGCACGGGTTTGATGGCGCTACTTGAGATAGATGAGGTGCAGGCAACCGCAATCCTCGACATGCAGTTGCGCCGCCTTGCGGCCCTAGAACGCCAAAAAATCATTGATGAGTATGACGATCTAATGTCGCGAATCACCGACTACAACGATATTTTGTCCAACGAACCACGGCAGCGCTCAATTGTCTCCCAGGAGTTACAGGAG
>WLHM01000096.1 GCA_009702725.1 Actinomycetota bacterium
AAAAGCGGCTTTGATATTGCCTGGATGGGCGATCATGCAGCGGCGATTGTCAAGGCGGTTTGGGTCACGATTGCTTTCTCCATAATTGCGATTGCATGTGCCGTTGCGCTCGCACTTTTGGGGGCCCTTGGCCGAGTTTCACGGAATCCAATTGCCTACGGTGTGAGTGGTTTCTACACCTCATTTTTTCGCGGCACTCCGCTCATTGTTCAACTATTTCTGTGGTACCTAGCGCTTCCGCAATTAGCCCTTGGGCTACTGCCCGAGCAATACGCCACTTGGTTCATCTGGCCGGCGCAGGTCGCTGGCATTGTCGGAATCGCCTTCAACTACGGGGCCTATATGACCGAGATCTTTAGATCCGGGATTGAGGCGGTCCCCCATGGGCAAGCCGAGGCAGCGGCTGCACTTGGTATGTCACCGAGCCAACAGATGCGAAGAATTATTCTTCCCCAAGCCACCCGAATAGTCATTCCACCGACCGGCAATGAATTCATCGCGATGATGAAGGACACCGCCCTCATCGGGCTGCTCGGCACCACTTTGATGTGGGCTGACCCATTTCGAATGGCGCAGCTCTCCGGAAAGGCTGACTTCCGAAATCTCGAAGCATTAATTGCTGCAGCACTTGTTTATTGGGGCTTAACCGCGGTGTTCTCAATCTTCCAGCGCAAGCTGGAAGAACGCATGGGTAGAGGTTACGTGCGCCAAGGTAGGGGCGCCTGATGACTGATCCACTTGTGCGAGTAAGCAACCTACATAAATCTTTCGGTCCGCTCGAAGTTCTCAAGGGTGTTGATCTAGATATCAATGCTGGTGAGGTCGTCGTAGTTTTTGGGCGCTCTGGGTCAGGCAAGAGCACCTTCTTGCGGTGTATAAATTTTCTCGAAGAGCCGACCGTGGGTACCATTGAGGTTGCGGGCATCAGCATTGGAGTGGGTAGCCCCACTCGTCATCGACGTAAGCAGATTCAAAGTGTGCGAAAGACCTGTGGCATGGTTTTTCAGCAATTTAATCTATTTCCGCACATGAGTGTTTTAGACAATGTGATGGAAGCACCCCGCCGTATCTCATCGGATTCGGCCAGGGTGGTCAAGGATCATGCTATGTCGCTGCTGGCCGATGTGGGTCTAGCAGATAAAGCAGCCGAGTATCCGATACGCCTCTCAGGGGGGCAGCAGCAACGGGTGGCAATTGCCCGCGCATTAGCGATGAAACCGCAGGTCATGCTCTTCGATGAACCCACATCCGCGCTTGACCCCGAGCTAATTCATGAAGTGCTTTCGGTGATGCGCAGCCTCGCCAAAGACCAAGCCACGACGATGATTGTAGTCACGCATGAGATGGGATTTGCTCGTGAAGTTGCCTCCCGTATGTGTTTCTTTCATGAGGGTGTCATCTTGGAGCAAGGCACGCCTGAGATGATGTTTGATGGCTCACGGCTTCCGGAGACGCAAAGATTTCTCAATGCAGTTATGTAACCTGAGTTATTTGGAAGGTGCCGGGTATCCGAAGGCTGCGTAGTCACCAGCATAGATTTCGGTTACCCGAGCTAGGAGTTCGGGAGTGTAATTCTCCGCAAGGTGAACACCGGCTTGAGTTGAGTTGCGGCAGTAGAATTGTTCTTGTACTTCAGGCACATCTATTAACTCTCCGATCTGATGCCAGGAATCCCCGAGTTGTTCCAGGTGAATCAGTGCGTCATATTTCATCTCCGGCAGGCCAAGATGATCCACCTGCCTCCTCCAATGCGGATCTTGATCGCGGGAGGTTTGAGCACCTATTACTTCAATGAAATCCGCGAAAGAAATATCAGCGGCCGATTCCGGTGCGCGGCCTTGTGCTGACAAGATCTCGAATATCGGCAAACTTTGCTGCAGGCCTTGCCGGATCTTTTCAAGATAACCAGAGAGCAGTCGCGCGGCGGGATCACGCACCACGGCGAATCGCTTGAAGTTGGCAGAGGTAAACACTTCCTCGAGTTGCTCAGGTGGTAGTTGGAATGGCTTGACGAACGGTGTCATCTTGGTGCGGTCATGTGGCGCCGCCTGCACTCGCTCTACGAACTTGGGTCCGAGTCGTGCCGCTTCGAGGCCACCCAAGGTTGCTTTCATGGTTCCGCACCCGGCTTTGGGAACTTCCACATAGGCGTAGCGGTTTACCAGCGAGATGTGGGTGTGGGCATTCACTGAGCGCCAACCCATTGCTTTTACATAGTTGGCGGTTACGGGCCCAAACTCCGCACGATCAGGCCGGCGATCTGGAACCTTCATGTGGGGCCCTCCGCTCGGATGTGCACGCATTGTTGGGCGTTCATTGTTGGGCGTTCATTGGTGGGTGCTTGACCGGGGGCCGACCAATTGATCAGCCCCCGACCTGGCGTCGGGGTGGCGGGATTCGAACCCACGGCCTCTTCGTCCCGAACGAAGCGCGCTACCAAGCTGCGCCACACCCCGAAGGACTTGCGGAGTCTAACGGAACGCTGAGGCTCGTTATTGGCTGGCAGGTGCTGCCTTCGTTAAACAGCGGTAAGCGTAAGCAAAGTGGCCTCGGGTGGGCAGGCAAAGCGAATCGGGGCGTATGGGGAGGTGCCAAGGCCGGCCGACACATGCAGATGCGCGTTGCCGTGGCGTGATAACCCCCGCGCCCGAGCCCGGTCAAGATCACAATTAGTGACCAAAGCGCCGACACCCGGCAGACGCAGTTGGCCGCCGTGAGTATGTCCGGCTAGAACCAAATCTGCGCCATCCCCGGCCATGCCATCAAGGATGCGTAGATAAGGAGCGTGCGTGACACCGAGTGCAAGGTCAGCCGCGGGATCGAAAGCACCAGCTACGTCGTCATATTTATCGCGTCCAATATGTGGGTCATCAACGCCACGGACGTCAACGTGGCGGCCGGCAACTTTCATGGTGGCTCGCCGATTGCTTAAGTCAAGCCAGCCCACGTCGGTAAGTCCGTTAACTAAAGTCGACCATGGCAACATCGGTCGGTTTGGTTCGAGGCCGGATGGTCCCGCTAGATAGCGCGCAGGATTTATCGGCCTCGGCGCGTAGTAGTCGTTACTACCGAGAACAAATGCGCCAGGCAAGTCAAAAAGTGGGTCAAGGGTATCCATGACATGTGGCACGGCATCCACATGCGAGAGAAAATCACCGGTGACGATTACGGCGTCTGGTCGTAACTCGCGTAGAGACTGCACCCACATTTGCTTGCTGCGCTGACCGGGTACGAGATGCAAATCCGATAAATGCAAAATCCGCATTGCAGGCTGGCCGGTTGGTAGTACGACGGCGCCTACTCGACGTAGGGTAAATGCCTGCGCCTCCCAGCGGGCATAGGCCAACCCCGCCGTCCCGGCAGCAAAAAGCCCCAATAGGGCCTTGGTAGAGCCACGCATAGGTTGATCGTGCCATCTGTGACCGGTCGCCTGCGACAATGGGGGCATGACTACCTCAAAAGCGCAATTACAAAGTGATCTAACGACCGCAATGAAAGCCCGGGATGAACTCACCGTAGCGACCCTGCGCATGGTTCTCACGGCCGTCACGAGTGAGGAAGTCTCAGGGAAGCAGGCCCGCGAGTTAACCAATGATGATGTCTTGACGGTGTTAGGGCGCGAGGCTAAGAAGCGACGGGAGTCAGCAGATGCTTATGACACCGCAAATCGCCCCGAGCTAGCAGATCGCGAACGAGCAGAGCTCAGTGTTATCGCAAAGTATCTGCCTGAGTCGATGAGTGAGGCCGAAGTCAAGGCGGTGGTTGATGCGGCGGTCGCCAAAGTTTCGGCCGATGGAGCCACTGGCCAAGCGGCGATGGGTGCGGTGATGAAAATAGTGCAGCCGCAGGTTAAAGGCCGCGCAGATGGTGGTCAGGTTGCTGCGCTGGTGCGCGAGGCGTTAGGTATGTAATTGTTAGGTATGTAGTCACTAACCCGTCGGTGAGGGTGTCGGTACGACGGGAGGAACCGGTGTGGGTGTCGGTACTACGGGGGCAACCGGCACCGGATCAACTTCTGGAACTGGCTCGATGGGTGCTGCTGGATCCGAGTCGATTGGGTCCGGAGCATTGGGGTCGAGTCCGTCCGCATTGGAGTTATCGAAAGTGAAAACATCTCCGCCGGTTTCAACTTCGATTAATCCGGGTAAGGATGTTAGGCCCCGCGCCGGCCGTAAACCGTAATCAGCTGTGAGTATGAAATCTGTCGGTAACGTGCCGGCCAGTGCCGATTCCATTGCCTGCTGCCAGATCGGCCCGGGCAGCGTGCCACCAAATACTTGGCTGTAGTACTTGCCGTTTACCGTCACATCCTTCATCGGATACCCGAAGCCACCGCGCGGATCGCCAACCCAAACCGCCGCAGCGATATCGGGGGTGAAGCCACAGAACCAAACTGCGGCTGATTCATTCGTGGTACCCGTCTTGCCGGCCGCTGGGCGATCGGGCAGTGACATCGCACCGCCGGTGCGCCCTTGGATAGGGCCGTCGATGACACCGGTGAGCAGCGCGGTAACAGTGTCGGCAATATTCGGTTCGACAACCTGCTGGCATTTTTCAGGGGGTACCGGAATCGACTTGTTATCGCGATCGCGGATCTCCAAAATCACTCGAGGCTGGCAATGCATGCCATGGGCAGCGAAAGTCGCATAGGCATTTGCCATCGCCAGTGGTGTTACCTCCATGGTGCCGAGGGTGAACGACGGTACCCGTAGCAGCGGCTCACCACTGCCGCGGAAGACGCCCATTGATTCAGCGATTTCTGCCGGGCGGCAAAGCCCAGTGCGCTCTTCAAGCGCCATGAAATAAGTATTGACAGAGTATGCGGTGCCTTGCGCCATTCCAAAGGTTCCGGCTCCGGTTGAGTTGCGCACGGTCACTGGTCCAAATGAGGCGCCGGTCTCGCAGTTAACGAATCCTTCGAATGTATTCGGTGACGGTGAGCGAATTGGTTCAAGTGGTGAGATGCCAGCTTCAAGAGCGGCCGCCAAGGTGAAGATTTTGAACGTTGACCCAGCTTGCATTCCAATGGTGCCGTTGTATGAGCGATCGACGTTGTAGTTATAGGTCGTGCGGCCTACTCCTGAAGTACCCCAAAGCCGGTTTTGAGCCATCGCCAAGATGTTTCCGGTACCCGGTTGAACCATGCTGATGGCTGCTGCGCGCTTACTTTCGTCAGTGATCGGGATCGTTTCGGTGACCGCCGTGAACGCACCAGCTTGGGCTTTAGAATCCAAGGTGGTGCGAATGGTGTAGCCACCGCGTCGTAAAAATGCTTCGCGAACCTCTGATGTATCACCGAAAGTCGGGTCGGTGCGAATTGTCTGCAACACGTAGTCACAGAAGAAAGGAGCGTATGAAGTGGTGCAGCCGTTCGCGACATTATTCGGGCGAAGGGTTGAGGCCATTGGTATCGCGCTGGCCCGCTGTGCATCATCCTGTGAGACGTAACCTTGGTCGGCCATTCGCTTGAGTACGACATTGCGGCGCTTTTGGGAAAGCTCGGGATTCCGCAGCGGGTCGAAGGCCACCGGCTGTTGCACAATACCGGCCAAAGTTGCGGCTTCGGCGAGAGTTAAGTCGGCGGCAGACTTCGAGAAGTATCGGCGGGCGGCTGCTTCGACCCCGTAAGCTCCGGCCCCGAAGTACACGAT
>WLHM01000097.1 GCA_009702725.1 Actinomycetota bacterium
ACGGTTTAGTGATGACAGCCCCCTTTGAGTCTGTTTACTTTAACAACTGAAGAACTTTTCATATGTTAGGGCGTCACTGCTGTGCTAAATGCTGGTTTCGCAGACTGGGGCACAGCTGGGTCACGGCTGGGTCACGGCTGGGTCACGGCTGTGGATATGTATGTGATCCCCGTCACTCACAGCTCAGACGCCATAGCGGAAGCACGTGGGAAATTCATACTTATGACCGTTTTGGACCTATTTAAGGGTGAGATCTAACACCTCGGGTTAACGTGACAGTTTGGCGATCACAGGGCACGGTAGAGCCTAGACATTGGCCAACTAGGGGATCGGCGGGTGAATATGCGAGGGAAAAGAATCGGTGTGCTGGGAGTTGCAGTTGCGGTAGCACTCGCACTGTTGGCTTCTGGGCCCGTAGCGCTGGCTGATGAAGCGCCAACAGGGGATAACCAGGGACAACCCACCGCTTCAGACCGCGAGCAGATCGAGTTGGCTTTAGCCCAAGGCGACTTCAAGGCAGCCGATCGCCACGGCCTAATGATCAGCCTGTACCAGGGCAAATGGTTCATGCCCAAGCGCGAGAAGGTGCGCCGCTGCATAGTGAAACGTGAGAGTGGCGCCAACTACCGGGCCGTCAGCGCCGGCGGCCGCTACCGCGGCGCGTATCAGATGAACCGGCGCCTAGCTGTTGGCGCGTCGTGGATGATGCAGGGCGAAGTCCGCAAAGAACTTGGTGCCGAGGCCGTGAAAATTGTTAAGGCCTTACGTAATAAGCCAACCCAGCAGTGGAACCGTTACTGGCAAGATCGGGCCTTTTGGACCATCTGGCGGGGCGGCAAGGGCAAGAGCCACTGGCGCGGCGGCGCCCACGGCTGCCTGCAGCGTCGGTAACTACTTAGGAGGCCCGACCGGTATTCGGGCCGATATAGGCCGCATGGTTTCCGCGAAGAAGTCGTTGCCTTTGTCATCGACGACGACGAACGCCGGGAAGTCAACGACTTCGATACGCCACACGGCTTCCATGCCAAGCTCAGGGAAGTCGAGTACTTCAACTTTGGTGATGTTGTCCTGGGCTAGGCGCGCGGCCGGCCCACCAATTGACCCGAGATAAAATCCTCCGTTGGCCTTGCAGGCTTCGGTAACGGCTTTGCTTCGATTGCCCTTGGCAAGCATGACGAATGAGCCACCTGCTTTTTGAAAAAGGTCTACGTACCCATCCATGCGGCCGGCAGTTGTTGGACCGAATGACCCCGACGCGTAGCCTTCGGGAGTCTTTGCTGGACCCGCGTAATAGACCGCGTGATTCCTGAAATATTCAGGTAGTGGTTCGCCACGATCCAGCATTGCCTTAATCCGGGCGTGTGCTAAATCGCGCGCAACGATCAAGGATCCAGTGAGCGACACCCGGGTTTTGACCGGGAGTGCATGTAGTTGCGCCCTGACTTCATCCATTGGCACATCGAGATTTATTCGCACTACTTCGTTGTCGAGCGCCTTCTCCTCGATTTCCGGTAGGTAATGCGCTGGCTCACGCTCTAACTCCTCAAGGAACACCCCCTCGGGGGTAATTTTCGCTAGTGCCTGGCGGTCGGCTGAACAGGAAACAGCAATTGCGACCGGGCACGACGCGCCATGTCGTGGCAGTCGAATAACTCTGACGTCATGACAGAAATACTTACCGCCGAATTGCGCCCCGATCCCGAACTCCTGGGTCATCTTCCAGATCTCCTGCTCCATCGCAAGATCACGGAAACCATGTCCGGTGGGTGAACCATGGACGGGCAGGGAGTCGTAGTAGCGGGCGCTCGCATACTTGGCTGTCTTGACCGCAAACTCTGCGCTCGTGCCGCCCACAACTACGGCTAGGTGATACGGCGGGCAGGCGGCGGTACCGATACTGCGGAGTTTTTCATCCAGGAAAGTCGCAAAGGACTCAGGATTCAATAAGGCGGCCGTTTCTTGATACAGGAAACTTTTGTTCGCACTACCGCCACCTTTGGCCATGAAAAGAAACTCGTATGAGGCCTCGTGGCCGGCATGATCATTTGTATAGATCTCGATTTGTGCGGGAAGGTTGTTTCCCGTATTTCGTTCCTCCCACATGGTTATTGGCGCCAGCTGGGAGTAGCGCAAGTTCAGCTTTTGGTAGGCGTCGAAGATGCCAGCGGAAAGGTGCTCGGCATCCTCGCCCATGGTCCAGACATTTTTACCGCGCTTACCCATGACAATCGCGGTGCCGGTGTCCTGGCACATCGGTAATACTCCGCCAGCTGAAATATTTGCATTCTTGAGGAGATCCAGGGCGACGAAGCGGTCATTGGGGCTGGCCTCTGGGTCCTTCAAAATCGACGCAAGTTGCTCGAGGTGCCCGGGCCGGAGCAGGTGCGAAATGTCCTTGATGGCTTCATACGCCAGGAGTCGAAGGGCTCCAGGATCCACTTGCAAGAAAGTGCGCCCTTCGGCCGACACGGTCGAAACGCCCTCGGAGGTGATTAGCCGGTACTTGGTGGTGTCCTCGGCGATGGGCAAGAGGTCTTGGTACTGAAAGTCCATGCCCTCAGAGTAGACCTGTACGCCTTGGAGGCTTGGGGTGCTCACACTGTAATTCACGGATTGTGCCGCTCTTGCTTCGCATGACGATTGAATGGGTGGTAGGACCGTTCGGGCCGAAGTGGACTCCGCGGAGTAGATCCCCATCAGTTATGCCCGTTGCGCAGAAGAAGATGTTGTCTCCGGTGACCAAATCATCGGTGGTCAGTACCCGCTCAAGATCGTGGCCGGCATCAAGGGCCTTGCGGCGCTCTGCGTCATCGCGCGGCCACAGGCGAGCCTGGATCGTGCCTCCGAGGCAGGCCATCGCACAGGCTGCGATTATTCCTTCGGGAGTGCCACCAATCCCGGCAAGTAGGTCAACGCCGGTACCTGGTCGCGCGGCCATGATGGCGCCGGCTACGTCACCGTCGGTAATGAATTTGATTCGGGCACCCGCTTTGCGAACATCATCGACAAGTTTTTCGTGCCTCGGGCGATCAAGTATGCAAACGGTCAAGTCTGCGACGCTCTCACCTTTGCGTTTTGCTAACTGTTCTAGGTTCCAGGAGATGGGAGCGGTGATGTCGATGACATCTCCGCATTGGGGGCCGACCACGAGCTTGTCCATATAGAAGACCGCACTTGGATCAAACATGGCCCCGCGCTCTGCCACGGCGATAACCGCGATGGCATTGGGCATTCCTTTTGCCGCCAAAGTGGTGCCATCGATTGGGTCAACGGCAACATCGGCTTCTGGGCCGGTGCCATCTCCTACGCGCTCACCGTTGAAAAGCATCGGGGCATCATCTTTTTCGCCTTCGCCGATGACGACGACGCCGTTCATTGACACACTTCCGATCAAAGAGCGCATAGCGTTGACGGCGGCAGCGTCGGCGCCATTTTTGTCGCCACGTCCAACCCACCTGGCGGCGGCGATAGCAGCGGTTTCGGTAACGCGCACCAATTCAAGTGCAAGGTTGCGGTCAGGGACGTCGCCGCTAGTGACCAAGGCGCTCGGACCGCTTATATTGGGCTCCACGCGGTGAGCCTAGCGGTTTGGAGCGGTGCGTTCGCGCCTGAACTCTGAATGCAGCATCATTAAGCGGTGACCACCCCTAAGCCGACCGGGCGCCCCAATGCAAGGATGCGCCAAACAGTGGGCGACATGGTTCGGTCGATGGGCCTGGTGCTTGCCCTGATTGCGGTGATTTTACTGGTGACACTCCGGCCGCAACCCGATGCGGTCAAAGTTGTGGATCCGACGCAGGTGCTGATTTCAGCCAGGGCGCTGGCGCCCTTTGCGGTGGAGATACCTCAAGGCCTAGCGGGGTATCAGGTCACAAGTGCGAGGTGGCAGGAGACTTCGGCGTCGGCGGGTGATCCAGTACTGCACCTCGGTTACGTGACCCCGGGTACTGAGTATGTGCAATTTAGCCAATCCGCTGCTGATAACCCGAAATTTATTGATGAGCAAACAGCCGGTGGAATCCTGACTGATCAAGTCACGCTGGGCGGTCAGATTTGGCAGCATTACGAATCCCCGGAGCGTCGGTCATTGGTGCGCACAGTCAACGGGGTAACCACGGTAATCAGTGGCACCACTGCCCAAGGTGAACTTGAGCGAGTGGCGAGCTCGTTGACCGCTGGCTAGTCGGGCGCCTTGGCTTGATCGAGTCGTGCGCGAGTGGTGTCGAGCCAGCCCTGGCACACAGCTGCCAGCGCTTCACCGCGTTCCCAGAGTGCTAATGACTCTTCCAAAGTGAGCCCCCCGGCCTCGAGTTGCTGCACGATCTTCGCGAGCTCATCACGTGAGCTTTCAAAACTTGGGGCTTGGGCTTCATCTGACTTCTTTGCGGTCATCGGATCTCCTTAATTCGAGTCGCGGCGAAGCGCCCCTTGGCCAAGCGGATGTCGACGATTTGCTCGTCCTTTACTTGTGTTTCATCACGAACAATCGAACCGTCAGCAGCAAGAACGATGGAGTAGCCGCGATCAAGGGTTGCAGCTGGGGATAGTGAACGAACCTGTGCGGCTAGGTGCGCTACCTGAGCGCCCGATCGTTCAACGATATGGCTTATCACCGTTGTCATCCGGCGGCGATGATCGCGAATTTGCGTTGCTTCACGTTCGAATTGATTTGCCACCGACACTCTTGCTCGATTGCGCAGGCCATTAACTATCGACTCCTGTTCGACTAGTGAAGGCACTACTCGTTTGGCGGCATCGGTTGGGGTTGATGCGCGTAAGTCCGCGACGAAATCCAAGAGTGGCGCGTCTTGCTCATGGCCAATCGCACTGACAATTGGTGTACGGCAAGTGCTGACCGCTCGAATCATGCTCTCGTTACTAAATGGGAGTAGATCTTCGACGCTGCCGCCACCGCGGGTGATGATGATTACGTCAACCTCTGCGACAGCCTCAAGTTCTTGCAGCGCGCCGATCACCTCAGGTACGCATTGCACACCTTGCACCGCGACTTCGCGGATCTCAAACTCAATTCCCGGCCAACGTTCGTTGGCATTAACAGTTACGTCGTGCATCGCCGCGCTTCCGCGTCCGCAAATTAGTCCAATTTTACGGGGCAGGAACGGCAGCGGTTTCTTCCGCTCTGCCGCGAACAACCCTTCGGCGGCGAGCAAGGCGCGCAGGCGCTCGAGTTGGGCTAGGAGGTCTCCGATCCCGACGGCGCGAATTTGTTTGGCCCGAAACTGGAGGCTCCCCTTGCCGGTATAGAACTCCGGTTGCGCGAACACGATGATCCGTTGCCCGGCTGCTACCGGTGGCTCCACGGCCCCGAGCACTTTCGCGTCGGCCACGATGGTGATCGACATCTCGACGTCGGGGTCACGCAATGTTAAATAGAACTGCCGGGCGCCAGGGCGCGGGCGATACTCGGCGACTTGGCCATCTATCCAGATTGCCCCTAGGCGGCCAACCCACTCAGCAACCGCCCGCGAGACAGTGCGGACTGCCGCCGGTTCCTCCGGGGTGGTCTGCAGTGCCATTCGGCCTCCTTTGCCAGCAGCAGCCTAAGCAGGGTTGTCCG
>WLHM01000098.1 GCA_009702725.1 Actinomycetota bacterium
CCGAGATTTGGCCTCCGAGTGCGGCTTCCACAAATGTTACGGGCACGGTCAAAGTGATGTTGTCGCCTTTGCGCACAAACACCGGGTGCCCTAAGACATGAACAACGACAAATAGGTCACCGTGCGGGCCGCCCCGCTCACCGGGTGCGCCCTTGCCCTTAAGCCGGATGCGGGCGCCATCTTTAACGCCAGCTGGGATCCGAGCTTGCACGGTGCGAGTACTCAAGCCACGACCTGACCCGCGGCAAACCGTGCACGGCTCATCAATGAACACCCCGCGCCCGCGGCATACGGTGCAAGGCTCCGCAAAAGCGAAACCACCGGCATTTCGTGCCGTTTGGCCGGCGCCTTCACAGGCCGGGCACACACGCGGCACCGTGCCAGGCTTAGATCCGGTGCCGTGGCACGTTTTGCATGCCGCTTCTGTGCTCAAACGCAGTGGGACCGTTACGCCATCAAGTGCATCGTCAAATGAAAGAGTCAATTCACTCTCGAGGTCACCACCTCGACGCGGTTGCGGTGATCTACCGGTACGGCCACGGTTGAAAATCCCTCCGAGAAAGTCACCGAAACCGCTATTGGCATCGCCAAATAGGTCTTCCATGTTGGTGTTGTACTGAGCGCCACCACCTTGGCGACCACCGAAGCCACCTGAACGGTAACCACCATTAGCGAAGAGCGACCGAGCCTCGTCGTACTCCTTGTGCTTTGCCTCATCGGACAACACGTCATAAGCCTCAGAGACTTGCTTGAAGCGCTCCTCGGCCTTCGCGTCGCCTGGATTCTTATCCGGGTGCAACTCGCGTGCGAGTTTGCGGTATTTCTTTTTTACCTCATCCGGTGCTGAATCCTTGCTGACGCCGAGAATCGCGTAGAAATCCTTCTCGAGCCAGTCTTTGTTCATGGTTAGTCAGTCCCGGCAACCGCAACCCGTGCCGGACGCAGTACACGCCCCGCATAGCGATACCCCGGTTGATACAGGGCTGTCACCGTTGGCTCAGTGATGTCTTCTCGGGACTCGGTTGAAAGTGCCTCATGCAGGTTCGGATCGAATGGCTCATTTGCCACCCCGAATTTCTCCAAGCCCAATTTCGCCAATGAACCCTCGAGGGATTCACCAACACTACGGAAAGCCCCCTCGAGTTCACCGTGCTCACGCGCTCTATCAATGTCATCAATTACCGGAAGCAACGCTGCAATTACCGAGCCGATCGCATTCTCTTTTACTAACTCGCGATCGCGATCTACACGGCGCCGGTAATTTGTGTACTCCGCCTGCACCCGCTGAAGATCATTTGTCAGTTCAGCCAACTTATCTTCTTCGGCGGTGGCAGGTGCGCCAGCCTCATCGGGCTGGCGCACCTCCCCTGACTCCGGTTGCGTGTCTACCTCACGGAGGGCGTAGGTGTCTGGGTCTATCCGACGTTTGTCGGTTACCCGAACACCGTGCTCCTCGTTCTCATTTTGATATTCGGAACTCACTTGGATTCTTCCTCGTCAATAATTTCGGCATCCACGACATCGTCCTCGGCCAGATCGGCCTCAGCGTCAGCTGCACCTTCGAAACCGCCGGCCTCTTGAGCGCCCGCATACATTGCAGCGCCTAAGGTCTGGCTGGCTTGAGCAACTTTGTCGGTTGCCGCCCGCATGCCTGGGATGTCATTTGCCTCAATGGCTTTCTTGAGTTCATCAAGTGGGCCGTCGACATTTGCCTTAGCATCGGCCGGCAACTTATCGGCGTTGTCGGCGAGGAACTTCTCGGTTTGATAGACCAGACCTTCAGCGGTGTTTCTCACCTCGACCTCATCGCGACGCTGCTTGTCTTCATCAGCGTGCTGTTCGGCCTCACGCATCATGCGATCGATTTCGTCCTTGCTCAGCGCCGAGCCGCCCGAAATAGTCATGGACTGCTCTTTACCTGTTGCCATGTCCTTAGCAGACACGTGGACGATTCCGTTGGCATCGATGTCGAAGGTGACCTCGACCTGCGGGATACCACGCGGTGCCGGTGGTAAGCCGGTCAGCTCAAAGGTGCCAAGACGCTTGTTATAAGCGGCCATTTCACGTTCACCCTGATAGACCTGAATCAAGACCGAAGGCTGATTGTCGTCTGCGGTGGTGAAGGTTTCGGATCTCTTGGTAGGGATGGTGGTGTTGCGCTCGATGAGTTTGGTCATCACGCCGCCCTTAGTCTCGATACCCAGCGAAAGCGGGGTCACATCGAGCAGTAGGACGTCCTTGACTTCACCCTTGAGCACACCAGCTTGCAAGGCGGCGCCAACGGCAACGACCTCATCTGGGTTAACACCCTTGTTCGGCTCCTTGCCAGCCTCTTTCTTGACCAGTTCAGTAACCGCAGGCATCCGCGTTGAACCGCCGACGAGCACCACCTGATCGATCTTGTCGAGTGCGATACCCGCGTCCTTTAAGACCGCCTGGAATGGCGCCTTGGTGCGATCGAGTAGATCTTGAGTCATGGCCTCGAACTGTGCGCGACTTAATGTTTCGTCTAAATGAAGCGGGCCATCGGCACTAGCCGTGATGTAAGGCAGGTTGATTGATGTTTGCATTGAACTCGACAGCTCGATCTTGGCTTTCTCTGCTGCCTCACGCAGACGCTGCATCGCCATCTTGTCCTTCGACAGATCGACGCCATGCGCGTTCTTGAACTCGGTGACCATCCAGTCGACAACTTTGTTGTCC
Organism: Actinomycetota bacterium; assembly: GCA_009702725.1. Classification (GTDB taxonomy): domain Bacteria; phylum Actinomycetota; class Actinomycetes; order S36-B12; family S36-B12. The sequence continues at coordinate 2,704 of WLHM01000098.1, forward strand.
CAGTCGTCGCCGCCGAGATGGTTATCACCACTTGTTGCCTTAACCTCGACAACACCGTCGCCGATTTCAAGGAGTGACACGTCGAAGGTGCCGCCGCCGAGGTCGAAAACCAAGATGGTTTGCTCCTGATCCCCTTTGTCTAGGCCATAAGCAAGTGCAGCGGCGGTCGGCTCATTAATGATGCGCAGCACATTTAGGCCGGCGATCTCGCCAGCTTCTTTGGTGGCTTGGCGCTCGGCGTCGGAGAAGTAGGCCGGCACGGTGATAACCGCGTCGGTGACGTTCTCGCCGAGGTAAGCCTCAGCATCGCGCTTGAGTTTCATCAAGGTGCGGGCGCTGATCTCCTGGGGGGTGTAGTTCTTACCGTCGATGTCGACGGCCCATTTGGTGCCCATGTGCCGCTTGACCGAGCGCACCGTGCGATCAATATTGGTGACGGCCTGGCGCTTGGCGACCTCGCCGACCAGTACTTCACCGTTCTTTGCGAAGGCCACGACAGACGGGGTTGTCCGGGAGCCTTCAGCGTTTGCAATAACGACGGGTTCGCCGCCTTCGAGGACCGATACGACCGAGTTGGTCGTACCAAGGTCAATACCTACTGCTCGGGCCATGATGTTCGTACTCCTTTGTAGTTGCTACCGGTTTATCCGGGGATCTGGACCTAGTGTCCACCCTTTTCGCGTAATATGCAAATTCTGACTTAGATACTTTGAGTCGGGTGGACTCATAGTAGATAACCTGGTTAATCGAAGGGTTATTCCCGGGAACGATCTCTGTTTTCCAAGCGTCTGAGAGGCATGCAGCCCATTAAATTTGCCTTAGCCACCCTCCTCGGAGCCTTGGTGATGACCGGGGTGCTGACCGGGATCCATCCGGCTATAGCCACTCCAGGTATGGCCTCGCCAGGTACCCCACTTCAAACGATTTCGGCGGTCTCCGGTAACTCGGGGGCTAGCGCGGCCGGGGTGGCTTCAGCCGATGCCGCTTACCTTGCGGTAACCCGCTTTCGTCCGGCTTCTCGCCAACGCCTCACCGACTTCTTGAGCCAGTACGGCGACAGGCTGACCCCCGTGCAACTGCAGCGCGCCCGAGCCCAAGTGACAAAAGCCGACCTAACCCTTGCGCAGTTGGAAGCCAAAACCAGGGCCACCCGAACCCTTGCTCGATCCGGGGCTAGCGCCTCCCGCATCAAGCAATCTGCCGATGCCGCTAGCAGGGCATTTGATGGTTCTACCGCCTCAACCGCTGAGGCAATGGCAGAAATGCAGCCAATGCTTTCGTCCAAACTTTCACTATTCGAAGGGTTGCGGGCCAAACTTGAACTAGATCAATCTATGCGCGACTTCGCAGCGGTTGGTGCAGCCGTGAAAGCGGTTAGGCCTTAACCCTTTCCGTAGCGCACCTTTTTGCCCTACTCTGATGGCTATCCAGATGGATTTTGGTCAGTATGAAAGGTTCGAGTCAGTGGCTCAGGTAGTAACACCGTGGTCACTCCCCACCTGCCAAGCAATCCTTGAGGGCCTATCGGCCGACGAGCGACTTATCCTCCCGGCACTTCAAGCAGTGCAGTTGGGCTTCGGCTACGTGCCAAAGGAGGCCGTTGCCCTCATTGCCAACTCACTTAACGTTTCGGTAGCCGATGTGCACGGAGTACTCACCTACTATCACGAACTGCGCACCACTGCGCCCGCCCCGATAACGGTCGCGATCTGCGTTGCTGAGGCTTGCCAAGCCACGGGAGCACGTGAGTTGATAGTTCACGTTAGTGCGAACCTGGCTCCGGTAGGCGGTAGATCCGACGACGGCCAAGTGGATGTGGTCGAAGTTTTCTGTCTGGGTAACTGCGCACTCGGCCCCGCTGCGCTAATCAATGAGCGGCTAGTCGGGCGGCTTACACCGAAGTCACTTGAATCCGCACTTGCCGATACGCGGGCGGCACTATGACGACGACCATTTACGTACCGATTGACAGTGCGGCAACTTCTGTTGGAGCGAATGCGGTTGCCCAAGCAATTGTGGTCGAAGCTAGTAAACGTAATTTGGAAATCAAGTTGGTGCGCAACGGTTCACGCGGGCTGCTCTGGTTAGAGCCACTGGTTGAAGTCGAGACAGTTGAAGGCCGGGTCGGTTATGGCCCAGTGAGCGCCGCCGATGTTGCTGCACTTTTCGATTCGGATTTCTTAACCGGGGCAGCTAACGTTTTTTCTGTTGGCTTGGTTGATGAAATCCCATGGCTAGCCGATCAGCAGCGAGTGACCTTCGCGCGGGTTGGTGTTATCGATCCCCTTGATATCCAAGACTATGAGGCGCATGGTGGTCTTGCGGGCCTGCGCACCGCAATCGCACTCGATCAGTCAGCCATAGTTGAAGAGGTACTTGCATCTGGCTTACGCGGTCGCGGTGGTGCTGGGTTCCCCGCCGGCATCAAATGGCGCACGGTGATGGAGGACAGTGCAGACCAAAAATATGTCTGTTGCAACGCCGATGAAGGTGACAGCGGAACCTTTGCCGACCGCATGTTGATGGAGGGTGATCCATTCACTCTTATCGAAGGTATGACTATCGCTGGCATTGCCGGTGGTGCTACCAAAGGGCTGATCTACATCAGATCCGAATACCCAGATGCAATCGCCACGATGAAGGCCGCCTTACTGAGCGCGCGTGAATACGGTCTGCTCGGCACCGACGTACTTGGTAGCGGTAAGACCTTTGATATTTCAGTACGAGTTGGTGCCGGCTCCTACGTGTGCGGTGAAGAAACCGCGATGCTCGAAAGCCTTGAAGGTAAACGTGGGATGGTGCGAGCCAAGCCACCAATTCCAGCACTGCAAGG
>WLHM01000099.1 GCA_009702725.1 Actinomycetota bacterium
AGTGCGAGCCGATCAGTTGGCGCTGAACTAACAGGTGCGGAAACGTCAAAACTTGGCATCTAATACTCCTATCGCTTTCCGGGTCAATACCCAAACAGGCACCTACTAACGGTACGTCAAACATTGCCTTTCGCCTAGGGTTTCATGCAACTTTCTGAAGCCATTCCCGAAACAAATGGGATTAACCCACCCCCCCCCACTAGGGGTGGGAAAGAGTGTCACTCTTCATTACCGTCAAAGCACAAACTCATGAAACAGGTGGAGGGGTTTAGGGTGCCGCCGATACCGGCCACATCTGGGCGCACCCAACCAACATCGAGTGCGAGCCGATCAGTTGGCGCTGAACTAACAGGTGATTCAACAGGTGTGAACTTCTTCGTTGAGTGACGAGTTGATACACCTATGTTTGAATTTTTTCTGATCACAACTCACCACTCAACGAAACTTGTGGAGGTACTCCAGTCGCAATGCAACAAGGAAGTCGCCCCGGGCACGCCAACGCCGTAGCGCAAAGGTGCGACTTCGGCGCCGAGTTCGCAGTCATCGCAGGCATTCAGTGCAATCATGGCGAATGCTCGCCTAATTCTTGACGACGCAACTGCCCAATATCGAAGTCACGGTTCGCTCAGCCGCTGCTAGGGCTCCTTCAATGTGGCCGGCATAGGTTGGTGCTGTCTCAGTAGAGGACCAGTGCAGTCGACCTGCCAACGCGGGTTGCTGATAAATCGAGTGGCCGAACTTTGCGTAATCAGGGAGGCCATAGGTGCCAGGTGGCACGGTCCACTGCTCCCTGCTCCAATCCTGGATTAGGACATCAATGGGTTCCGATGCCCTCGTTCCGAACATTCGAATAAGTTGTTCGCGAATCTCAAATTCGATGTCGTCATGCATGGATGCAGCACGCACGAAGCCGAACAAAGCGGCAGGCTCGCCGCCTGGACCCGACATGTCATGCAATTCAGCGAGTGGACCGCGCCTGCTTATGGCAGCACCAGCTAATCCATCGCGGCGCCAGAACGGCTCCTTAAAGTGCGCGACAACTTTAACCGAATCTCCCATCCACACTGGAGTCCGCGCAGCAACATCAGTCAGTTCCTCTGGGAGTTCAGGCGGCAGCTTTATTGCGTTAACAGCTAATGAGGGTGGTAGCGCAATAACTACATGATGCGCTTGCCAACGGTGCTCGCGAGCAGCAATGTGGAGCTCGGAAGTTATCTCATGCACCGGTTGCTTTAGATGAAGGGTTCCGGAAGGTAAATCTGCGGTGAGGGCAGCCGCCAACGCAGACGTACCACCGGCGATCCGATACGAAGGAACATCAATCGGATTACCAGGGTAACGCTGCAAGCCGGCGATGTCGTCAATAAGTGCGTCACCGATTCGATACTGCTCAAATGTTTCGATTGCGAGCCGCTGGGTCAGCGCCATAACGCGATGCTCCCCGGGCCAAAACCACGAGGCGCCTAGATCAAAGGGGGAGCCAAGTAGTCGCCCGCCTACGCGAGCACGCGCTTCCAGCACACAGACTGAGAGGCCTGCACGGATCAATTGGTCGGCAACTGCAAGTCCACTTATGCCTGCGCCAATAACTGCGACTTCGACGCAACGCACCTCACTATAATTCACAGATCCGCGTATGGAGTCGTATCTCGATTCATTCATAGCCTTTCATGTCAAGAGTGTGGCATAGACAACGTTTGTGGGCCGGATAGCGCGTTCTCCTTGCTGGCGCCTCCCCCGCCCGGCTAATCGCTAACCTGATGTTTGAGCTCACTCCACAGTTATCAAACTCCAAGGCGGCGGGACACTGCAGGTATTTGGCGCGGTTAGCCCGGCAAATCGATCCACAATCCACCCTGTCACGGCGGGCCCAGCCAGGGCAGCGACATTAATGTGATCCACCCCCTCAAGCCATAGGGCATTGATGGTGGAACCGGCAGCGCACCATGATTCCTGCAGGTTGGCATTGGGGCCGGCTAGAACTATTTGATCAGCCGTCCCTTGAACGAGCATGATCGGCACCGCTGCCGAATACGGCGGTGGTGTCTGCTCCATTAGAGCTTGCGCCCACATTGGATTTTCCGCTGGGTTGTCGGCGAAAAAATCTTGCCTGAATATGTCGTGGCGGACCGTGCCTTCGATGAAAGAGCCGAAGGTGCAACTTTCGGCTATTCGCTCGAAGTTGTCTCGCGCCGCATCAGTGAGAAAAGGATCGACCGGGAGATCCGGATACGCAATTGACCACGAACGTGTGACATCCGCTCCGATGCCCCAGCCCACGACCGAATCCCATTGACGATCAATGATTGACGCCAAGTCTGCAGCGGGAGCTACGGCGGCAACTCCCACGAGGTCTAGCTCGGGAGCGAACTGCTTGCTGAGGTGGCCCGTCCATAATGCGGAGTGCCCACCTTGGGAATACCCATAAACAGCAAAGTCATTGCCCGTCAAGGCATCAGGAAGGGATCTAAGGGCGCGGATGCTGTTGACGGTGTCGCGAACTTCTTGTTCCTTGATCAGATACAGCTGAACCCCCTGCGTTCCCACACCGTATTCGTCGGGAGCGACCACGGCCCAGCCTTGGGCCATTGCCTCAGGAAGGAAATTCTGCACCCTGTGGAGCGGATCAGGTGAGCGCGACGGTGCGCAGGCATCACCTTGACCTGTGGTTCCCTCAAGATATGCGACCATGGGTCGAGGAGTATCGGGCTCCTTGTCGGGAATAAATGCCATGCCCGCGGCCACCGCGGGTTTACCCTGTTGGTCTTCAGTCACATAGAGCAATCGATACGCCTTGGCATCGGCGACATCAACACCGAGTGGTTCCCATCGAAGGAGCGTGCCAGGGATTTGACTGAAGTCTTCAGGTGTGGCGTAAAACGCGGCCAAGTTCGATTGGTGGACGTTAGATTTCCAGGTGCTAAATGCAAGGAAAGAAACGATCATCAAAGCGCCCGCCGCAATGATGGCCACAGCAACAACCAACGTCTTTCGCAGAACGGACACCCCCGAATCATAATTGACCGCTCGTACGGCCCATCAGTAAAGTCTCGCCGAGTAAGGGGCCTACCGGTGTTTGTTTGGGCAGTGCATTCAGCACTGCCCTTCACAGCTACGAGCCTGTCGACGGTTCCAGCACATTGAACCTAACATTGCCTTATGCGCAGTCAACCCATGATTTTGGCCCTACTCGGAGTAGTCGCCACACTCGCCCTCACCGCATGTGCCAGTCAGACGGCCGAGCTGCCCGCAGGGTTCACCCGTTTGTCCGAAGTTGCTCCCGACATCGTGCAGGAGATCCGCTATAACGGAGAGCACAACTTCATGGGTCGGCCCGTCACCGGATACAACGCTCCCCAGTGCTGGCTCACCACTGAAGCGGCGCAGGCCCTGGCAGAAGTGCAGGCCGCCGTCAAGACCAATGGCTACTCGCTCAAGGTCTACGACTGTTACCGCCCGCAACGGGCCGTCAACGACTTCGTGGAATGGGCGAAAGACCCCGGTGACGATGTCACGCGCGGTGAGTTCTATCCACGCTTGGCGAAGGACCAGCTATTTCCGCTGGGCCTGATCGCGGCAAAAAGCGGGCATAGCCGGGGGTCGACGGTCGATGTCACTCTCGTGCCCCTCGGGTCGACGGCAAGCCCGCAGTGGGCCGTGGGCGATCCCATCGTCGACTGCGCTGCACCTGTGGGTGAGAGATTTGCCGATACCTCCATCGACATGGGCACGGGCTTTGACTGCTTCGACCCCCTCGCGGCGACTGCAAGTCCAGACATCACGGCAGAGCAGAGGGCCAACCGACAATTGCTCGTGTCCATTATGGAGGCTGCGGGCTTCGTGAACCTTCCCGAGGAGTGGTGGCATTACACGCTCGCCAACGAGCCCTTCCCCAAGACCTTCTTCGACCCAGCCATCCAGTGACCTCACCGAGCCAGCCGTTCGAATGTGAGCCGGCCGTCTGCGCGTATCAACAAACCAAAAAACAAATTAATCAATTGGTGAATGATTGAATCGTTAAAAGGCCCGGACCGGTCGGATACCGTAAGCCGGAGGATTTTCCCGGCCGGTGAACTCGTTGTAGTTGTACTGATCCCCAGCGGGGAAGTACTGGTTCCACGCGTTGATCGCATCGTACTGCGAGGAACTCCAGTAGAAATCGGCCCCAAACCCACCAACTGTGTCTCGCTGCTCATACAAAGCGTTCAACTCATCCTTGGAGGGCAAGAACCAATCGGTCTTACCACCACCGTCATAGGCGCGCGCTGCGTTCGCCGCACCCGCCCCGCACGCAGCAGCTATCAACTCAGTGTTCGCCGCACCCGCCCCTACCGTTTCCTTCGTCCCAGTAACATCCCAATTCCAATTATTTAATTCCGGACCGCCACACCACTGCTGCTTGGGGTCGTCTCCTTCAAAGACGAATCTTGAACAGTGATTTAGCAACTCGCTTTTTTCCCCCGCACCAGCCACACCCGCTTCGATGGCTTCCGCAACCGTCAATTCGACAGCCTCTTCAAATTCGTCACAATACAAGTCGCTCGTGTCATCTCCCCGTAACCATTTCGCCGGTGCAGCCTCCAGGTACCTCCCCCATGGTTGGACAGCGCCCGCGTCATAGAACACGAGCCCACCACCGGGACCGGTATCACCAATCTTGAAGTCCCCAGCGATCTCTACCTCTGCCGCAGCCGCCTCAGGGGCCGCGGACACTGCCGCTGGCGAGGTTGCCGCTGGGCTTGCAGACTCCAAGGATCCCAAGCTGCACGCACTAAGTACGAAAGCGGAAACAACAAAAGCCCCCAGAAGGGCCTGCTGGCGCGGTACTCGCATTTCTTACCTTCCCTTTTTTCACTGATGCCTTTGAGCGCCGCTTCCCACAATTCGTCACCGGGCAACTCACCTCAACCATCCTACGAAAATTCAGTCATAGTTAGTTGAACCCGCTGACACCAGCAGGCAAGATTTACCGCGATCTATTTGAATTTGCTTGGATGTAGTCCGCCCGCAGTGTTGCTTTAACGTATCGCCCGGGTTCGGTGAGGGTGTCTGAATGAAGGGCAAGCGTGGCGCACACCTGCTCCCTTGGGAAATTTTTACTACCCGCCCTTTACCCCAGGTCGCTTTGGCGAAATGTGCAAATGTGTCGTACCAAGGTGCCCGGCACTGCACCTAATTCGCCCGCCACCAGTGGCCCGAGGCCCGCGCTGTGGCGATGTGGAGTGTTCGAGTTCACTACCGCGGACAACTGGCCCCCAACCGAGTGCGGTCAAGGGCCAGTTACGTGGTTTAGACACTCCACTTAGCGGTGGGGGACAGTACTACTCGTCAGTACCTTCAAAAAAGCAATAAACTGCTGTTCCCCCGCCTAGGAAGGAAGGGTTTAGGGTGCCGCCGATACCGACCACACCAGGGCGCACCCAACCAACACCAAGTGCGAGCCGATCGGTTGGCGCTGAAC